>DATEHJ010000388.1:0-8232 GCA_035279645.1 Gemmatimonadaceae bacterium | reverse complement strand
GTATCAACCCGGGGCGAACGGCCTTCTCGATAGCACCCTCGCGAGGCGCGATCAGTACACGGCGTCGACGAGCTTCGACACGCCGATCCGGATCTTCGGCTACGACCTCCGCAACAGTTTTCGCATCAATGAGAAGTTGCTCGACTATCCGCAGCGGGTACTGCTCACCGACGCGGTGACCGGCGCGCAGGTCGGCAACAGGGTCTTCCCCAACTGGTACGAGACGGACATCGACTGGCAGCCCAACTTTCAACTGCCGCCACTGCTGCGGAGTTTGTTCAACATCACGCCGGGCGTGAGTCTCCAGAACGCGACGTCGGGTCCCTTCTGGGTGCGCACGAATTTGAGCGATGGCCAGTGGGTGCATCAGACGCTGCGTCCGTCGTTCTCGGTGTCGGCGCTGCCGATGATTTATGGCTTGCTGCCGGGATTCGGTCCGTTTTCCCGCTTGCGTCACACGCTGCAGCCAACGATCAGCTACGGCTACTCGCCGCGTGCGACCATCAACACCGACTATCTGGCGGCTCTCGGTCGATCGAAAGCGCACGAGTTCTCCGGGCTCCAGTCGAACGCGCTCACCTTCGGGCTGAATCAGACCCTCGAGGCCAAGGTACGTTCGCAAAACGACTCGAACCCGGAAGTGTCGGAAAAGCTCAAGCTGTTGTCGCTGACCCTCTCGTCGTTCACGTATGACATCGATCGCGCGCACGCGGCACACCAGGCGATCCGCGGCCTAACGACGTCCACGTTCAGCTACTCCGTATCGTCCGACTTGCTGCCTGGATTCCAGTTCTCGTCCGGGTTCTCGCTTTTCCAGGGCGATCCAGTGAGCGACACGGCGAAGTTCATACCGTACATGGAATCGATGGCGGCGTCGATCAACCTGGCGCAGGGCAACAATCCCTTCACGGTGCTCACGAAGCTGTTCGGGCGCGCCGTGTCCAACGGCGAACGCCCGACGGCGACGCCGACGCCGGACCAGGCGGCAGCCCAGCAGAACGACCAGTACACGCGTCAGGTTGCGAATCAACCCGTCGCGGGCAGCTCGCGCGCCAATCAGTTCGTCATCCCGCCATCGCAGGGCTGGAGTATCGCCCTCCAATTCTCGACACAGCATACGCGGCCCGTCACCGGCTCCAACGTCGTACAGATCGATCCCACGACCCGGTGCCAACAGTTGGCCCAGGCGACGGGAGATCCCTTCGTCTTTCAGACCTGCGTTCTCCAGGCGCAGCAGGGGACTACGACCACCGCGCAGAATCCGATCGCCGCGGAGATTCCGGGCGCGACGATCTATCGGAATCCGCCAGTGACGAACCTCGGCGGCGACTTCCGCTTCGGCCTTACGCAGAAGTGGTCCGTCAGCTGGAACACGCAGTACGATTTTGTGAGGCACGAGTTCGCGCAGCACATCGTGACGCTGCAGCGCGATCTGCACGACTGGCGCGCCGTGTTCGCATTCACACAGTCGCCCAACGGGAACTTCGCGTTCAACTTCTTTATCGCGTTGAAGGCCGAGCCCGATCTCAAGTTCGACTACAACAAGGCGACGGTGAGGTCGGGAGGCTTCTGAGCCTCGCCTCACGAGCGGGCGTTCCCCGCCGGCGGCACCCAGGTGTCCTCCCGCTTGGACGGGCGGACGCGCCGCTCCAATGTTAAGTGAAGTCGTAACTTGAGCTTCGCTCTGCGCGAAGTCGCGGCGCATCGGATGCAAAGGTGGCATCGTGGCTACCATCGGAGCTCACCATGCGCTGCGCCCGTTCGCTCACTTTTGCCGTTGCGCTCCTCGTTCCACTCGCGAGCTGTGATCTCGCGGACATTACCGGCGCCGATCCCAACGCGCCGACGAACCTGTCATATCAGCTCATCCCGAGCGGCGACCCGAATGCGCCGCTGGGCATCATTCTGAGTTGGGGTGTGCCGTCGAGCGGACGCGCGGTCGCGTTCGATGTCTACGGACGGATGTCGAACAGCGACGCGTGGGGATTGCGCGCGACGACATCGTCTCCGTCGTTCCATGAGCTCGTGGCGGAGCTGCAGTACTATGTCGTTGCGAACGACGATCAGGGGAATGAGCTCGGCGAGACACCGGCGATCACCGTCAATTTGCAGAGTGAGCTGCCGGCGCCCAGCGGCCTGCATTCGTTCTCGCTCAACAGCGCGATTCAGCTCGCCTGGTCGAGGAACGCCGTTGACGCCAACCCGGGCGCCTTCAGCTACTACCGTGTCTACTCGGGCTCGTTCGACGCCGCGCACTCCACGTGCTCGACCTGGAGTCTCGAGGGATCGACCGTCTCGGATGCGTTTCTCGTCGCCAGTCTGTCCAATGGCGTGACTCGTTGCTACACGGTGAGCGCGGTGAGCCGCGACGGACACGAGAGCAACTGGAGTAGCGCGTTACATGACACGCCTCGTTATGACGCGCGCAACGTTCTCGTCTATTCGCACGACGCGCGCACCGATAGCAGCGGCTTCTTCTTCTACGACGAGAGCGCGCACCGATACGGCGAGATCGCGGCGGCGACGCAGAGCGGCGTCGATTTCACCATCGAGCGGCACAGCGACGGCACGCTCTGGTTCAAGCCGGCGCGCGCCGACGTTCTCATGGCGACGTATGGCACAGCGGGCATACCCGATCTCACGTCGATCGACCAAGCGCCTGCCAGCGCGCTGGCCAGCGTGACGATCGAGGCGGTTCCGGGCTACGGATACGTGTTCAGCACGCGCAAGAGCGACGGCGTGCACTACGGCGCGGTTCGTGTCGACTTCGTCGCGCAGAACTACGTGGTCTTCGACTGGTCGTATCAGAGCGCGGCCGGCAACGTCGAGCTGTCGCGCGTCCCAGTGAATCCGTGATGGTGCCTTGATTGATTCAAGTGGCCGCGCTGGTGCGCGGCCACTTGAATCGCTCGTTGGGGCAGACGACATTCACGCCATGTCGTCTGTCGTGATCGACGGAGCATCACTCCGCATCGAGGATGTCTTCGACGTCGCCGCCGGCGACGCGACGGTGAAGTTGGCGCCGATGGCGCGCGAGCGGGTCCGCGCGACGCGGCGGATCGTCGACGACCTTGTCGCTCGCAACACCGTTGCGTACGGTGTCACCACGGGTTTCGGCAAGCTCTCCGAAGTCGCGATTCCGGTCGACCGGCTCGCCGAGCTCCAGGTCAATCTCGTACGCAGCCATGCGGCGGGCGTCGGCGAGCTGCTGTCCGAGCGCGAAGTGCGCGCGATGATGCTGCTCCGCGCGAATGTCATCGCCAAGGGATATTCGGGAGCGCGCCCCGACCTCGCCGAGCTACTCGTGGCGATGCTGAACGCGCGGCTTCATCCTCCAATTCCGGAGCAGGGAAGCGTCGGCGCGAGCGGAGACTTGGCACCCCTGGCGCACCTCGCGCTTTCGCTCATCGGCGAAGGAACGCTCACGCGCAATGGGACTGTCGGTCCAGCACGCGAGATGCTGACAGCCTGTGGACTGACTCCGGTCACGTTAGGCCCGAAGGAAGGGCTCACGCTGATCAACGGAACACAGTCGCACACGGCGATCGCCGCGCTCGCGATCGTCGAGTGTCATCAACTCTGGCGCGTTGCTCATCTCTCGGGCGCGATGTCGCTCGAGGCGCTGCTCGGCACGCCGGTCGCCTTCGATGAGCGCATTCAAGAAGCGCGCGGTCAGCTCGGGCAGGCCGCGTCGGCGGCGCTGCTGCGCGAGCTGCTCGCCGACAGCGAGATTCGCGAGTCGCATCGGCACGGAGATCCTCGCGTGCAGGACGCGTATTGTTTGCGCTGCATGCCTCAGGTGCACGGTCCCGTCCTCGACGCGCTCGACTTCGCGTCTTCGGTCGTGAGTCGGGAGCTGAACGCGGCAACGGACAACCCGCTCGTGTTCGACTCGGGTGAGCTATTGAGCGGCGGCAACTTTCATGGGCAGTCCGTGGCGATGGTGCTGGATTTCCTCGCGATCGCGCTCACCAATCTCGCCACCATCGCCGAGCGACGGATCGATCGCCTCGTACATCCGGATCTGAATCAGGGTTTGCCGCCATTTCTCACGCTCGACGCCGGCGTGAATTCCGGATTCATGATGGCGCAAGTGAGCGCCGCGGCGATCACGAGCGAATGCAAGGTGCTTTCTCATCCGGCGAGCGTCGACACGATTCCCACGGACGGGAGCAAGGAGGATGTCGTGCCGATGGCGATGGGCGCGGCGTGGAAGCTGCGTCGCATCATCCGCAACGTGCGGTATGTCCTTGCAATCGAGTTGCTCTGCGCGGCGCAGGGAGTGGACTATCGTTCGCCGTTGAAGCCCGGCCGGGGGGTCGCGCGCGGGCACGCGGCCGTACGCCGTCTCATACCGCCGCTGACTCGCGATCGTATTCTTGCGCCCGACATCGAGCAGCTCGCTGCGGCCATCGAGCGCGGCGAGCTCGCTCCGACTTGAGAGAATCATCATGACATCCACCCTCGGCGCGCCGGGGCGCTCCGGCACCGGACCGCGCGTGATTCGTGCGCCGCGCGGCACGTCGCTCAGCTGCAAGGGCTGGCAGCAGGAAGCAGCGCTCCGCATGCTGATGAACAACCTCGACCCGGACGTCGCCGAGCGCCCCGACGACCTCGTCGTGTATGGCGGCACCGGGCGCGCGGCGCGAAGCTGGGAGGCCTTCGACGCGATCGTGCGCACGTTGCGCGCACTCGCGAACGATGAAACGCTGCTCGTGCAGAGCGGTAAGCCCGTCGGCGTGTTCCGCACGCACAGCTGGGCGCCGCGCGTCCTCATCGCCAACAGCAATCTCGTGGGCCGGTGGGCCAACTGGGAATATTTTCGCGAGCTCGAGCGCGCCGGATTGATCATGTATGGGCAGATGACCGCGGGCTCGTGGATCTACATTGGCTCGCAGGGGATTTTGCAGGGCACGTACGAGACGTTCGGCGCCGTGGCGCGCGAACATTTCGATGGAAGTCTCGCCGGGCGCTTCGTGCTCACGGCGGGCCTTGGCGGGATGGGCGGTGCACAGCCGTTGGCCGCGACGATGAACGGTGCAGTGCTGCTCGGTGTGGAGGTGGACGAGTCCCGCATCGACAAGCGCCTCGCGACAGGGTACTGCGATCGCAAGACGCACGATCTCGACGAAGCGCTCGCCTGGATTCGCGAGGCGACGGCGGCACGCTCAGCGCTCTCCATAGGGATAGTCGGCAATGCGGCGGAGCTACTGCCGGAGCTCGTTAGGCGCGGCGTGACGCCCGACGTCCTCACCGATCAGACGAGCGCGCACGACACCCTCAATGGCTATCTGCCGACCGGCCTGACCATCGAGGGGGCGGCGGAGCTGCGCCGTCGCGATCCCGCCGGCTACGTCGCGCGATCGACGGCGTCGATCAGCGAGCACGTACGAGCGATGCTCGAGATGCAGCGACGCGGCGCCGTCACACTCGACTACGGCAACAACATCCGCACCGTCGCGCACGACAACGGCGTCACGGACGCGTTCACGATTCCCGGCTTCGTTCCGGAATACATTCGCCCCCTGTTCTGCCAGGGCAAGGGACCATTCCGGTGGGTCGCGCTGTCGGGCGACGAGCGCGATCTGGCGCGCACCGACGAGTTGGTGCTCGAGCTTTTTCCCCGCGACGCACATCTACGCCGCTGGATCGACCTCGCGCGCGAGAAGGTGCACTTCCAGGGTTTGCCGGCGCGGATTTGCTGGTTGGGGCAGGGCGATCGCGCGCGATTTGGCGTCGCGCTCAATGATCTCGTCGCGAGGGGCGAGCTCTCGGCGCCGATCGTCATCGGGCGTGATCACCTCGATACCGGGAGCGTCGCGTCGCCCTTTCGCGAAACGGAGGCGATGAAGGACGGCAGCGATGCGATCGCCGATTGGCCGATCCTGAACGCACTGCTCAACACCGCGAGCGGCGCGTCGTGGGTCTCCTTTCACCACGGGGGGGGCGTCGGCATCGGCAATTCGCTCCATGCGGGGCAGGTGATCGTCGCGGACGGGACGCCCGAAATGCGTGTGCGGCTCGAGCGCGTACTGACGAACGATCCAGGCATCGGAGTAGCGCGTCACGCGGACGCCGGCTACGATCTGGCGCGCCTAACGGCGGAGCAGCAGGGCATTCGCTTGCCGATGGACGAATAGCGTGCTCTCGGCGCGCTTCAAGCCGTACCATGTCGCCCTCTTCCTCGCGAAGTATGGGTGGTTGACACTGCGGCGACGCCCGGTGTTGGTGCATTTCGAGGTCACGCTCCGCTGCAATGCGCGGTGTTCGTTCTGCGACTACTGGCACACCGATCCCAAGGCGAAGACGACCGAGGCGGCAAGTTTCGCCGACGCGGCGCGCTTCTTCAACCCGATGCTCGTCACGTTCACCGGCGGCGAGCCGCTACTCCGTGGTGACCTCGAGGAGCTCGTGGCCGCGGTCGCGCGGGCGATTCACCTGAAGTACATCATGCTCATCACCCACGGCGCGATGCTGACACCCGAGCGGGCGCTCTCGTTGTGGCAGGCCGGGGTGAATCAGTTCAACATCTCGCTCGACTACCTCGACGGCCGTCACGACCGCGCGCGCGGGATCCCCGGCTTGACGGCCAAGTTGTTCGCCACATTGCCGCGACTGCGCGAGCTCGGGATCGACAACGTTCGCTTCAACACCGTGATCCGGAACGACAACCTCGATCAGATCATGCCGATCGTGCGGCGCGCGGCGGAACTTGGCTTCGGCGTGAATCTCAGCGTGTATACCGACGCCAAGAACGGCAATCGCGCGTTCCTGATCGACGCCGGCGACTTCGCCGAGCTGGACGACCTCGTCGGGGATCTTCTCGACTTCAAGCGCCGTGCGCGGGGCGTGATCACCAACTCGGATTACTATCTCGAACAGCTCCCGCGGTATGTCCGCGGCGAGATGCACGAACCCTGTCACTCGGGAATACGCACGATTCACGTCGACCCAACGGGGCATGTGAAGCGTTGTCCCGATTTCCCGACTGACTTTCACTGGACGGAGTTCACGCCGTACCAGCCGATCGACTGCAATGCGTGCTACTACGCGTGCCGAGGGGAAGCGCAGGCCCCGTTTCGCCTCTCTCGCATCAAGGACGTGATGGGCACCGGCCTTCACGCCTAGCTCCATGCAAACGCTGATCTTCGTCAACGCCGCGCAGGTCGTGACGTGTGCCGGGCCGCCGCGCGCGCGACGCGGGCGAGAGATGAGCAGTCTCGAAACACTCGAGCGCGCTGCCGTCGTCGTTGCCGGCGACCGTATCGCGGCCGTCGGCGCCGAGGTGGAGTTGCGTCGCCGCTATCCCGAGGCAAGCGAGATCGACTGCCAGCGCGGCGTGCTGACGCCTGGTCTTGTCGATTCCCACACGCATGCCGTGTTCGGGCGTGCGCGGTACGACGAGCAGGAGATGCGCGCCGCCGGTCTGGATTACATGGCGATCGCCGCGCGCGGAGGTGGCATCCACTCGTCGGTGCGCGACCTACGCACGCGAAGCGAGACAGAGCTGGTCGCGCTCACGCGGTCCCGCCTGGCGCGACTGGCATCGTATGGCATCACGACCGTCGAGGTGAAATCGGGATACGGCCTCACGATCGACGACGAGCTGAAGTCGCTGCGCGTGATCGCTCGGCTCGCCGACGACCTAACGATGCGCATCGTTCCGACATTCCTCGGCGCCCACGAAATTCCGCTCGAGCATCGCGGCGCGGCCCAGAGCCGCGACGCATATGTCGATCTGTTGGTGAATGAGATGATTCCGCGCGTTGCCGCCGACCGCCTCGCGCGCTTCGTCGACGTGTTTTGTGAGACCGGCGTCTACACCGTTCCGGAAACGAGACGGATACTGGAGTCCGCGCGGTCACACGGCCTCTTGCTCAAGCTGCACGCGGACGAATTGACCTCGTGCGGTGGCGCCGAGTTGGCGGCGGAGCTTGGCGCGACGTCGGCCGATCATCTCGGCGCCGTCTCCGAGGGCGGGATAAAGGCATTGGCAACGGCGTCGACGGTGGCAACGCTCCTTCCTGGCACCATGCTCTTTCTCGGCAAATCGACCCGCGCTCCGGCGCGCCAGCTAATCGACGCGGGCGTCCCGGTGGCTCTGGCGACCGACTTCAACCCGGGTACCTCACCGACGCCAAACCTGCCGCTCATTCTCACGCTGGGCGTCAGCCAGCTTCACCTCTCGGTTGCCGAGGCCATGATCGCGGCGACCGTCAATGGCGCGGCCGC
>DATEHJ010000387.1:0-13289 GCA_035279645.1 Gemmatimonadaceae bacterium | reverse complement strand
CACGGCCTCGCCGTTTCGCCGGATGGCAAGTTCTACTACGTCACGACGGCCCACGGCACGCCATTCGGGGCGCTCTGGAAGTACACGACGGATCGTGATTCACTGCTCGGGCGCGTGCAGCTCGGCGCTTTCCCGGCGACGGTGCAGGTGTCACCTGATGGCGCGTATGTGTATGCGGTGAACTTCAACTACCACGGTGATCCCGTCCGGTCGTCCGTCTCGATCGTGTACGGTGATCAGATGGTCGAAGTCACGCGCGTCCCGACGTGCATCATGCCGCACGGCTCGCGCCTCAATCCGCAGGGCACGAAACACTACTCGGCCTGCATGATGAACGACGAGCTGGTGGAGATCGACACGCGTCAGTTCAGCGTGTCGCGGCATTTCCATCTCACGAAAGGGAAGGAAGAGGGTCAAACGGGAGCGCCGATGGCCGGCGCGCAAATGGCTGGCCACGCGATGGCGGACATGTCGCACGGCGAGAAGAGCGGGAGCGAGCGCGCAGCGCGAGCGACTCCAGATAAGGCAGTCGCGAGCGCAGCGAGCGACATCTCGTGTTCGCCGACGTGGGCCCAACCCTCCGCCGACGGCTCGAAGGTGTTCGTCGCCTGCAACAAGTCGAACGAGATCGCCGAGATCGACGTCGCGTCGTGGAAGCTGACGCGCCGCATTCCCGCCGGCGACGGCGTCTACAATCTGGCCGCCACGCACGACGGCAAGCTGCTCCTCGGCACCAACAAGCGCGGCCAGTCCGTCTCCATCATCGACATCGCGAGCGGAAAGGAGCTGGCGCGCATTCCGACCACGCGGAAAGTCGCGAGTGGCATCACGGTGTCGTCCGACGATCGTTATGCGTTCGCGTCGATCGAAGGCGTCGGGTCGCAGCCGGGAACGGTGGACATCATCGATCTCTCCACGTTGCAGAAGGTCGCGAGCGTCGACGTCGGCCAGCAGGCGGGCGGGATCGATTTCTGGAAAGTCGTGAAATAGCGTGTCATCCCGAGGAGCGCAGCGACGAGGGATCTGCACTTAGCCCAGCAAGTGCAGATCCCTCGCTTCGCTCGGGATGACAGTTGATTAGAGCGAGTTCAAAAACTTTATAAGCGCGGCACGCTGTGATGCCGACATGCGCTTCACCGCTTCACGCGCCCTTGTTGCTTCGCCACCGTGCCAGAGCACTGCCTCGAGCAGGCCCCGCGCACGACCATCGTGAATGAAGTTCGAGTGGCCGTTCACGGCTTGCACCAGGCCGATTCCCCACAACGGGGCCGTGCGCCACTCCCGACCGTTCGCGCCGAAGTCCGGGCGATTGTCGGCAAGCGCGGGGCCCATGTCGTGCACCAGCAGATCCGTGTACGGGTGGATCGTCTGGTTCGAGACCTCCGGAATGCCCGGCATGGTGCCCGTGGTGAGCGTTTGCACATGACAGCTGCCGCACCCGGCCGCGGAGAACAGGGCTTCACCGCGTTGCACTTCGAAGTCGTTGACGTTGCGTCGCGCCGGAACGGCGAGCGACTGCGTGTAGAAGGTCACCGCGTCAATGGTCGCATCGTCGACCTCCGGTGGGTGACGCTCGCATCCGGGACGATCGCCCTCACACGATTCGGCCGGGAACAACGAGGACGTGATGCCCATGTCGCCGTTGAACGCGCCGGCGTCTTGCTGGCGCAGACTCGGCACTGCCGCCTTCCATCCAAACCGCCCAATCGCATAGCGCTGCTGAACGACGTCCCATGCGATGTTCAGCCGCCCCGAGATCCCGTCGTGGTCGCGATCGAATGGATCGGCGAGCTGGCGAAGCTCCTCCGCGGGCACCGCCTCGAGCAGCCCGAGCCCGAAATTCGCCGGTGCCGTGCGCGGTGAGAAAAGCAGATTGCGCGGCAGCGGCTCGTACGCATTAGTAAACGTGTAATGCGGCACACGGAGCGAGTACCTGCGCCCATCGGCGAATGTGCTCGTCGATTCGGCGTAGGTGATCGACGCCACCATCTCGGGCTGGAAACCCGGAATGGCGCGCATTTGGAGTTGACCGCCGAATCCCGGCGCACCGACTGGGCCACCGTGGGGATCGGTGCCGGGGATGCTCGCGCGGAACAGCATTGACTCGAAGGGTTCGCCTGGCAGCGGCGGTCGTCCACGCCCGTCACCGACGTGACACCCTTCGCAAGAAGTGTTGTCGAAGACAGGGCCAAGGCCTCCGTTCACGGTCGCCGGTGCGGGGACGAAGACGGCCGAGAAGGCCACGTCGCCCAACTCATGTAGCGCGAGGTGATCGGCGCTGAGGTTCGGCGCCGGGTGCCCGAAGGCTCCCGCCGTGACATCGAAGACGGTCGTTGCGCCGCCGGCGAGCGGGAACCTGCCGCGGTCGGTCGAGGACAGCGTCGCCTCGACCAGTGAGTCCTTCGGCGTTAGGCTGACCGGAGGAGCGGTGGTGGGGGCTCGAGCGTTGTCCGAGCAAGCAAGCGCGGTGGCAACGACGACGAACAGGGACGTGCGCATAGGCACGCGTGGCATAGGTGGGCCCTCGCGTTAGGGGTGCGGGGCACCGTCGCCCGCTGACGAACGACGGACTCGGTTCAGCGGTGTATGCCCACGCTGCCGGTTCGTCGAGTGCGGTCGAGCGTCCGATCGACGCCCTGAGGTTAAATCACGCGCAATGGATGTCAGTGACAACGGTCACAGGCGTGACCACCGTTACTCACTCCAATTTTGTCATGACAATTCGCGCTAATGCCCGACGCTTTCCTTACCGAGCAATCCATCCATGAACGGCTTGGCGATGCATTGGTAGAAGGTCTTGTCGCCGCATAACGATTCGGCTTGCCGCTCGACATAGTTCCGAACCTTCGTCGGATAGTTGCGGCAATTCGGCGTGTTCGTGCCGCGCACGCAGCCGTTGTAACGCAACAGGCCCTTCTGCACGTCGCTCGGCGTCACCGTCGCGCCGGTGTGCTTGATGTATTCGGCGAGGATGTACACGCCGTACTTCAGATTCGTCGAGTCGGACGCGAGATCGGTTCCGAGCTTGTCGCCTAACGCTTTCAGCCAGATCTTCGGATAGACCTGCATCAATCCGATCGCGCCGACGTTCGACAGCGCGTTGCTGACAAAAAGCGCGTTCTCCGTCAACATGACGCCGAAAATCACCGCCGGCGGAATGTTCCGCGTATAGGCCTCACGCACCGCGTAGTACGCGATCGAATCGGCGCGCGCCGCCGACATCCGCCCGGTGCGCAACAAATCCGCGGCGAAGGCGGTGCTGTCCGCGGCGAATTTCGGCGACGCGAGCCGAGCGGCTAGCGCACCCGTGTCGGGTGCCGGCGTCGTCGGTGGAAGCAGCGGCTTCGTGATCGGCGCCCGTTTCGCGAGACTCTCGGCGACCGTCGGCTGTCCCGCGAAAATCGGCCGCGCGTGCTGCACGCAGAATATGATTGCCGCGACCAGGACGAGAATGACACCGACGTCGACGAGGATTGCGAGCAGTCGCCGCTTGCGCGCGCTCACCGCGGTGCCCCGCCGTCCCGCCGCCTCGTCGTTTCGCCGGTCGCTCCGCGCCCGACGCTCGCCCTCGTCCTCGACAGGGATTACTGAGAGTCCGTGCGCGGGAACCAGTGCTGGCATACCGCCCACGCATTGCAACTCGTACACCAAATGGCGAACACGACAGGCGAGAAAAAACTGCTGGTAAGGCGGAGATCGCTTGAACAGCGGCCTCCGCCTTCAACTCCTTCCGATGGCAAAGGCCGCCCCGATCAGCGCGGCATGTGTGAGCCCAAGTGGAAAATTGCCGAGCTGCGATCCATCCGCGCTAAGGTCTTCCGAGAACAAGCCCAGGTGATTGGCGCGGCCGAGCAGCCGGCGCATCGTTTCGCGCGCCTTCTCCATCTCACCGCAGCGCGCGAGGCACTCCGCGTACCAGAAGGAGCACACAGTGAACGCCGGGGCCGTTAGGCTTCCAGCATCCGTATCCATCCCCGTCATGTCGTATCGCCTCACGAGACCATCGCGGACGAGGCGCGTCTCGACGACGCGAAGCGTCGAGCGCCAGCGTTGATCGGAAACCGGAATGAAACCGACGAGCGGCATGACAAGGCACGCGGCGTCTACGGACGCCGAACCCTTGCTGCCGACGAAGGCACCAATCTCCGCATTCCAGAAATTGCCGAGGACATCACCGCGGATCGCGTCGCGCGTGGCGCGCCATGCCTCGCGCGGGGCCGCGAAGCGCCGACGGCCGGCAAGGCGCAGCGCTCGATCCACCGCAACCCAGCACATCACACGCGAATAGAGAAACTCCTGTCCGTCGCCGCGTACTTCCCAGATCCCTTGATCCGTGCGCTGCCAGTGACGGCAGACCCAATCCGTCAATTCCGCGATATGGCCCCAGAGCGCGCGCGACGTTGGCTCGTTATGCTGATCGCGCAAATATAGCGCGTCGATCAACTCACCGTAGATGTCGAGCTGCAACTGGTCGAACGCCGCGTTCCCGATTCGCACCGGACGCGATCCCCGGTGGCCGTCCAGATGATCGAGGGTCTCCTCCGTCAGCGCGCGGCGTCCGTCGATACCATAGAAGCTCTGCAGCTCGCCGGGCCGGCCTGCGTCCTCGCAGCGCGCGACCGCCCAGCGCGTGAACGCGTTGCTCGCGTCGTGCATGCCGAGCCTAACGAAGGCGTACGCGATGAACGACGCGTCGCGAATCCAGGCATATCGGAAATCCCAATTGCGCGCGCCGCCGATCTGCTCCGGGAGTCCGAATGTCGGCGCGGCGACGATCGCTCCGCTGCCGCGACTCTGCAACAGCTTCAGGACGAGCGCCGACCGTCGCACGATCGGCCGCCACGGCCCGTCATAGCGCGCCTGCGCGACCCAGCGGCGCCAGAAGACGACCGTTCGACGAAGCGCGCGGGCCGCCCAACGCGCGTCGAGTGCGGCCGCCCTCCCGCTGACGCGACCATGAGCGTGCTCCAGCACGAAGCACGCACCACGACGCGGCTCGAGGTCGAAGACAGCCTCAGCCCCGCCGTCGATGAGCGTCAGGGACACGCTCGACGTTAGGCGGAGCAGGCCGCCGGGACCGGTGAAGACCGCGCCTGTCGGACCGAGCTCGGCGACTGGCGCGACGCGACCATAATCGAACCGGGGCACGCACCGCATGCGCATCCGCGCCGTGCCCCGCACCGCGCGCACCATGCGCACCACGCGCGTCGCCGACGGCGCACGTTCCACCGGCATGAAGTCCACCAGCTCGACCTCGCCGTTCGGCGCGACAAAACGCGTCACGAGCACATTCGTGTCGCGCACATAACGCTGTTCACCGCTCGCTCCACCTTCGGCGAACGCGATCGCGAACGTCCCACCGCGCTCCGCGTCCAGCAGCCCCGCGAACACCGTCGGTGAGTCGAATTCGGGTAGGCAGAGAAAGTCGAGCGTGCCGTCGAGTGCGACGAGCGCCGCTGTCCGCAAATCGCCGATGACGCCATGATCGGCGATTGCCGCGTACCGCTCGCCAGGCGCCGATGGACGGAGTGTCAATCCGACCATCGGCGACGCCCCATGGCGGTCAGAGTCCGAGTTTCAAAGTTACGAATAAGTTGCGCGGCGGAAGGACATAATAATACGGCGTCGTGCCGCTGCCGTAACCGCTGCCGTAGCGCTTCGAGTCCGTTAGATTGTTGCCGCGGACGACGATCGCATACCGCCGCGCGAACGTCCAGGCCGCGGATCCATCGACCACGTACGCCGCCGGCAGGATGAGATCCGGACTATTGGTGTTGTCCAATTGCGATTGACCGGTGTACCGACCCTCCACCCAGAACGCAAGCGCGCGTCCCCCCGCTCCCGGCGGATCCCACTCGAGGCGCTGTGCCGTGATCACCTTCGGCGTCAGCAGGGGCTCGACGTTGTGAAAGGACTCCGCCGACGCGTCATCGGTATAGTCCGCGATCCGCGCCTGCATCAGCGTCGCGTTGGCCGAGGCCCGGAGCGAAGCCGTTAGGCGATAGCTCGCGTCCAGTTCGACGCCGCGACGATAGCTCGAGTGAACGTTCTTCCGGAGCGGCAGACCCTGATAGCTCAACGCGCCGATCGGGTCGATCTCATTCCGGAAGTCCATCGAGAAGACATTCGCCTGCACGCGGAGGGCCGACGTCGACAGCGCCGTGCCCATCTCGACGTCGTGTACCGTCTCCGGCCGCACACGCGACAGATCGCCGACGAACGCGACGTTCGATGTGTCCAGATTGTCGAAGCCGGCGAACATATCGTTCCGGGCCGGCTCTCGGCTCGTCACGCCGTACGACGCATACGCGGACAGGGCTTCGGTCAGGCGATACGTGATCCCGGCACGCGGATTCACGAACGTCCAGGCGATCGAGCGCGCGGAAATGTCGGCGTGCACATCCGGGACGTACCGAAATTCGGCCCGTCGTAGCTGCACGTCTCCGAACAGCGTCGCGCGTCCTACGTCGTAGGCCACCTTGGCGAATCCGCTCGCGTCATCCTTGTGGCCGGTGTTGAAGTAGATCGGATCGTCGAGATTGGGTCGGATGAACGCATAATGGTCGCGTGCGTAGCGGTTTACATTCACGCCGAGGTTCACGCGAACGCGATCCCGCTGCCAGTTCCAGGCGCTCGTTAGGCCATACCAGACGAAGTCGAGATGGTAGTTCCACAGGTCCGGATCGATCGCGACGTCGTAGTTGCCGCTCGCCGAAATTCTGTACAGCGTTGTCGAGAGCGACGACGACTCGCCCAGGAGACGCGTGTACGCCGCCGAAACCAGCTGCTCGCCGAAGCGATCCAGCTCCGTCGGCTGTAGCGGGTTGATGCGCCGGTCGTGCACGAGATCGGACTCGGGCACGGCGAGATAGCTCAGTGTGTCGTGGAGCAGCCCGGCCGTGGCCATCACCTTGACGACATCGCGCGCTCCGAAATAGCCGGCACTCACGAGCCCCGAACGGCCGAGTACTCCCGAGTGATAGCGATAGCCGCCCGATTCCAGATCGGTCAATCGCCCGTAGAAGGCGAGCCCGTTCGAGAAAAGTCCCGAGCGGTACTCGGCGCTCGCGCGCTTGGAATCGAACGAACCGCCCTCGATTTGCAGCGCGGCGCCGGCGCTTGCCGCGAGCGGTGCCGTCTCGAAATTCATCGAGCCGGCAAAGGAAGCCGTGCCGGCACTGCTCGTTCCGACACCGCGCTGGATTTGCACCGACTCGAGGCTGCTCGCGAGGTCGGGAAAGTCCGCGAAGTAGAGCACCTGATCTTCGGGATCATTCAGCGGGATGCCATCGATCGTTAGGTTGATCCGTGACTGATCGATGCCGCGCAGACGCGTGTAGCTGTAGCCCCAGTAGTTGCCGGTTTCGGCGTACGACGTGATCGACGGCGTGCCCTGGAGGAGCAGCGGCACTTCCTGTCCGAAGCTTCGCTGCTGGATCTCGGCGTGCGCGAGCGTGCGCTGCGATACAGGCGCGCTTTCGTCCGCCGTCCCCCCGCGCAGCGCGGTGACCGTCATCCCCTCGAGCGTGCGCGGCGACGGCGGCAGCGCGATGATGACGTTGCTCGATGTGACAACGACCTCGCGCGTCGCATAGCCGATGCGAGACAGACGCAGTCGCGCCGGAATGGGGACCACGAGTGAGAAGCGACCGACGCTGTCGCTTACGGTTTGCCGGCGTGACGCGACGTCGAGAACGACGACGCTCGCGACTGGAAGGTGCGTCGCCGAGTCCTGGACTTGGCCGCCGATACTCGGCTGTTGGAGGATCGCCGAGAGGATAGGCACTACGACGAGTGGCGCGATCATGGACGTGTCCTCGGCGAGACACGTCGCGCGCGGGCGCCCGCGCCGCGGGCGAACGAGCGAAGCATCATTTGGCTGACTCCCTACGCCGGTGCGAACCGGATCAGGTTCAACGGGACTCTCTCAGCCGTTGCCCTAAGTGGCGACGGCACCCCGGTCGACGAGAAATGTAACTCGCGATGCGGGATGCGGGACGGGGCTGCGCGGCTGAGATCGTCTCAGCGAGCACTTCGAGCTGTCTGTACGGCGAGACGTCCTCGGCGCTGCCGCGTCCCGCCTCCCGCGCCCCCCACATCCCGGGTCCCAAATCCCGCGTCCCACATCCGTGGCACACGCTCTGCTTTATCGGGGCTGACCTTTGCGGGGGAAATGCAATGAGACAAAAGGCCATCATCATCCTGATTGCGCTGGCGACGGCCGCGGCGGGATGTCACAAGGACAACTCGAAGAACGACGCTCTCCAGAGCGATTTAAATCTTGCAAATCAGGCGAATTCCGCGCGGTCGCTGGACAGTATCTCGGCGGTCGAGCGTGGGTATGCGGCGCCGTCGAAGACGTCGCCGCGTACCTCGACTAGCTCGCGATCGAGCAGCTCGGCTTCTCGCGCGTCGTCCTCCTCGAGCGGATCGGTGAGCTCGGCGCCAGCGACGCATACCGTCGTCCAGAAGAACACCAAACGTGACGCCGCCATCGGCGCCGCAGCCGGCGCGATCTTGGGCGCCACTGCGAGTCGCGACAAGGTCAAGGGCGGCATCATTGGCGCGGCCGCCGGTGGTATTCTTGGCGGCGTGATCGGCAATAACGTCGACGTCAAGAAGAAAAAGACGCCGTAGTAGAGGTGGTTGGTGGTCGGTGGTCGGCGTCCCTTTTACCGACCACTAACCACCGATCACCCACAACTGCCGTGCCCCTTTCCTGTTGCGCCAGGGTCGATTAGCTTGGGGCGAGCGAAAACGCGCCTGAACAGCGCGCTACCAGAGGGTGCACGAGGGACCTGGAGACATCCGCTCAGGTCCCTCGTCATTTATCTGTTCGCCCGCGCGGGGGCGGTCTCCGCGATTAGGCCAATCTCGTCGGCAGGTACGGCGTGTCCGGACTCCGACAATCACAGGGCAACATGTAAAGGGAGTAGGGCAATGCGTACCACCGGCGTTGTAAAGTGGTTCAACGACGCGAAGGGCTTCGGGTTCATCACCCCGGAGAATGGACAGAAGGATTGCTTCGTGCATCACTCGGCAATTCAGGGCAAGGGCTTCAAGACGCTCGCCGAGGGTGAACGCGTAGAGTTCGACATCGTTCAGGGCGCTAAGGGGCCCGCGGCCGAGAACGTCGTCAAGATCGGTCGTTGATTTTGGTACCCGCTGCGCGAGTAGCGAGCATGTGAGCACGGCCTCGGGGCCGCCCGACCCCTCGGGTGGCCCCGAGGCATTTTGCCGGATCGACCCATTCAGGGTGTTCGGTCCGCAGCTGAGGAGAGGAGTTCATGATTGAGATCAAGATTGAAGAAGGTGACCGCCTGGATTGGGCCCTCAAGGTCTTCAAGCGGCGCATTGCCAAGTCCGGCATCCTGAAGGATCTCCGCAAGAAGCGGCACTACGTGAAGCCGAGCGAAGCGCGGCAGCTCAAAGCTGCAGCGGCTCGCCGTCGCCAGCGTAGCGCGTCCCGCGAGCGCTGAGACCGGCGCTGAATCCGCGAGCTGAGGCGACATGGCCAAGGAAGAGCCGATACAACTCGAGGGACAGGTCACCGAGGTGCTGCCGAATGCGACATTTCGTGTACTGCTGACCAACGGTCACACGGTGCTCGCCACCCTCGGCGGCAATATGCGGCGCTTCAGAATTCGCGTGCTACAAGGTGATCGCGTCACCATCGAGGTGTCGCCGTACGACCTGAGTCGCGGGCGGATCATCTTTAGACACAAGACGTAACGCGTCAAACTAGGGGCTAGGGGCTAGGGGTTAGGGGCTCAACGACCCCTAGCCCCAGCCTCTAGCCCCTCCCGCCGTGGTACCCTCCTGCCTAACGACGTTCCTCGCCGTCGCCCTCGTTTTACCCTTCCTCCGCGCCGGCGCGCAAGACACCACCACCAGTCCTCACAGCCCGCCAAACGAGGCGGCGCCATCGACGCCGCCGGTTCAAATAAATGGGCTCGTTCAGGTCTGGTATCTCGACGGTCACACGATCACGAATGCGCACGACACATATCGCGTTCGGCGCGCCGATATCAAACTCAGTGGCGTGATCTCGCCGCGCGTCGGCTGGCACGTATCGCTCGACGGTGCGAAAGTGCTCAACCTCACGAAGAACACCACCGTCGTCGACGATTCCACGACGCTTCGGGACACCAACATCGATCAACGATCGCGCATCCTGCAGGAGGCGTCGATCTACGTGGCGGTGACGCCCACGTTCCGTATCGACGTTGGCCAACAAATCATCCCCGTCTCCCTCGAGGGTGTCACTCCCTCGTCGCAGATCGAGACGATCGAGCGCACGATGTTCATCGCCGAGCGAACGCGCGGTGGAGGAATCAGCGACGTCCGCGATATCGGCGCCGCGGCGCGCGGTAGCGTGGCCGCCGGCTACGTCGACTATCAGATCGGGTTGTTCAATGAGATGGGCGACAGCCAGAACAGCACGGATCAGAACGATCAGAAGGCGCTCATCGGACGCGTGGCCTTCCATCTACCCGTGATCCCGGAGCTGCGCCTTGGTGTCTCGGGCGGTTCCGAGGGTGGCGCCGTCGGACAGCGTCACGAGCGCGCCGGTGGCGAGGTACAATATCGCAACCGCTGGATCACACTGCGCTCCGAGGTGATGGGCGCCCGCGATGGTGTGCTGCGTCGCCTCGGGTACTACGGCTTCGGTGCGATCCGGCCCGCGCCGCAGATGGAGCTCGTCGCGCGCTGGGACAATTGGGACCCCGATCTGCATAACGAGTCAGGCCCCGCCGACGTGTTCGAACGGGAGATCGTCGCCGGTGCCAACTATTTCATCGACGGCAGCTCGACCCGTCTTGCGGCCAACGTGATTCGCTCCACCTTTCCGAGCGGGAGACTGCCGTCGACCACGCTCCTCCTCTTCGCCCTGCAAGTCGCCTGGTGAACCGCATGCTGCTTCGCATCGAGCACCTGTCCAAGACGTACCCGAATGGGACGCGCGCTCTGGACGACGTCTCTCTCTCCATCGCGCCGGGGATGTTCGGCCTCCTCGGCCCGAACGGTGCCGGCAAGTCGACGCTGATGCGCATCATCGCGACGCTGCAGGAGCCGGATACGGGCGCTGTCCATCTCGGCGAGATCGATGTTCTCCGCGAGAAGGAGGCGGTGCGTCGAACGCTCGGCTACCTCCCGCAGGAGTTCGGTGTCTATCCCAAAGTGACCGCGGAAGATCTGCTCGAACACTTCGCGGTGCTGAAGGGAATCACGAGCCGCGACGAGCGTCGCCGCCTCGTAACCGCGCTCCTCGAGCAGACGAATCTGCTCAACGATCGCGCGAAACAGCTCGGCGGCTTCTCCGGCGGCATGCGTCAGCGATTCGGCATTGCCGTCGCGCTGCTTGGCAATCCACGACTCATCATCGTCGACGAGCCAACGGCAGGGCTCGATCCCGAGGAGCGTGTTCGCTTCCTCAACCTGCTCGCCGAGCTGGGACAGAACAGCATTGTGATTCTCTCGACGCACATCGTCGATGACGTGAGCGAGTTGTGCTCGCGCGTCGCGATCATCGATCGCGGCCGTATTCGTCTCGAGGACGACCCGCAGGCGGCGGTGACCCGTCTTCACGGACGCATCTGGCGACGTGTCGTCGGGCGCGACGAGCTGGCGCGGCACCAACAAGAATTTGCCGTGTTGTCGACGAAGCTGCTGGCAGGGCGCACCGTAGTTCGCGTGCTCTCCGATACGCGCCCCGAGAGCGGGTACGAGCTCGTGGAGCCGCTGTTAGAAGATGTATATTTCGCGGCGATGCGCGTCGCGCATGCACCCGGTGCCACGCCTTTTGCCAGCGACGCCACCGCTGCACCCGCCTTTGGGTCGCCCGCCGGAGGGGACTGATGTCCAACAGCTCTGTCATCCCGAGGAGCGGAGCGACGAGGGATCTGCGCTTTTCTCAATTCCTCGCCGTATTTCGCTGGGAGATCGGGTACTACCTTCGCCGTATCTCGACGTGGGTGTACTTCGGCATCTACGCGTTGATCGGTTTTCTGTTCATGCTGGTGGCCGGTGGCGCGTTCAGGCAGGCGTCGGCGGTGTTCGGTGGGGGCGGCAAGGTACTCGCGAACGCTCCCTACGCTCTGGCGGCGTTGATGCCAACACTCGCGCTGGTGGGAATGTCCATCATCGCCGCCGTCGCTGGAAACGCGATCTATCGTGACTATGACGCGCGCATGGAATCGCTGGTCTACACGACACCGATCTCGAAGCGGGCGTTCCTGAGCGGTCGCTTTCTCGGTACGCTCGCGGTGAACGCGATCATTCTGCTCGGCATCGTCGTTGGGCTCGTCATCGCGTCGAAGTCCCCATGGGTGGAGGCGGACAAGTTCGGGCCGTTCGATGCGTGGGCCTACCTGCAGCCTTATCTCACGCTCGTGCTGCCGAATCTGCTTTTCACGGCGGCGATCTTCTTCGCGTTGCCGGCGATTACGCGCCAGATGGTGCCTAACTACGTCGGCGGTGTGGTGCTGCTTCTCGGGTATCTGATGGGCGGTCAGTTGCTGAACGACCTTACCGACAAGCACACCGGCGCTTTGCTCGATCCGTTCGGCCTGCGCGCGACACAAGTGCTCACGCAATACTGGTCGATCGCGGACAAGAACGGGCGATACGTTCCGCTCTCCGGCGTGCTCGCCACGAACCGCGCGATCTGGATCCTCTTCGGACTCCTCGTCTTCGCCATCGCGTATGCACGATTCCGGTTCTCGTACTCTGCATCCGACCCGAAGGGCCAGGTCGACCCGAACGCGCGGTCGACGGAGACAAGTGAACCGGTGCTCGAGCCCGTGCGAACAGTCGCACTGCCCGCGGCCGCGCGGCATTTCGATGCCCGCGCGCGCCTCAGCCAATATTGGTCGCTCACGATGCGCTCATTCTGGCGCATCGTTCGCAACGCGTACTTCTACGCCATTGTCGGCGCCGGCATTCTCTACATCATCCTCGTCGCGCGGCAGGTAGGGAAACTGTTCGGGACCGTCACCTGGCCAGTGACGTATCAGGTCGTCGAGATCCTGAACGGCAGTTTCGGCCTGTTCATGCTCGTGATCATCGCGTTCTACGCCGGCGAGCTGGTGTGGGCGGAGCGTGACGTGAAGATGGGGCAGATCACTGATGCGACGCCCGTGCCTAATGCGACGGCGTTCCTTGCCAAGCTCACGGCACTCATTGCCATTCTCGCGCTGCTGCTCGGCGTCATCATGCTCGCCGGCATCGCCACACAGGCGGCGAAGGGCTATACCCGCTTCGAAATCGGGCTCTACCTGCAGGCGTTG
>DATEHJ010000386.1:0-3126 GCA_035279645.1 Gemmatimonadaceae bacterium | reverse complement strand
GGGCCGAGTCAGTTGAGCGTTTACTCACGAGTGAACGATCGATGGCAGCGAAGCGCGGGGTTCGTGAGCCACCGCCAGCTGTTGCTGTATCGTATTCCAGGACGCGACGGGCCGCCCGTCCTCGCCACGATGGAGACGTGGACACGCGCGGATGGAAGCGAGGGTGAGCTCAAGTTGTGGCGGGTGCAGGACGGATTGCTTCGGCGAATTCCGAGAGCAGACACGGCGCTCTTTCAGGATGTCGACGTCGAGGAGACGGATAGCGCGCTCTATTTGTCGTCCTCTCAGTTCCCTCGTGAGGTGGATGCGTGCACAATGTGTACGCGCCTGATGCACCAACACATGTTCACCGCGTCAGCCGGTCGTGTGCACGAAATGAAAGTGTCGTTGACTCCATGGGCTGATCTAGTGGATGAGCTCTACGGAGAGTTGGCGCGCGGGCGTGTCGCGGCCGCTCAGCGCCTTTTGCTGTCGCCACTCAGGGCGAGTGAACTGGCCGGCGCCGGGCCGAGGTTTCACGCCGACACTGGCGATTTCGAAGCGGGAGAAGGAACAGCAGTCGTCCAGCTGGCGTCCAGCGAATGCGATCGAACGTTGAGATTCCGATCACGGCGTCAAGATGACGGACGCTGGCTGATCGTCAGGGTGGACCGTGGCCGCTGGAATTGGGATTCTGACGTGTTCATCCCCGAGAGCAAGAAGTCACAGACCAAGGGACTTTGTGATTGAAGCGCTGACACCAAGCCCGCGTGGCCAACGAAGCGGGCGAACACTCCCCGGAGAGTTCGCCGCTGGCGTCGCAACGCACGCAACTGCTCGCCCTCCTCGCGCCCCTCGACGACGCGGCCGTCGACGGCGTGACGTACGCACCGGCGAAGTGGACGCTCAAAGACGTCGTCGCGCATCTCGCCGACGACGAACGCGTCTTCGCGTATCGTCTCCTCTGTCTCGCGCGCCGCGACATACGCGCGCTACTCGGCTTCGACGAAACGCAATATGCCGAAGCCGCCGCGGCGACACGTCGCCCCTGGCCGGAGCTGCTCGCGGACTACGTCGCCGTGCGGCAGGCGACGCTCACCTTGCTCGCGGGGCTGCCCGACGAGGCGAGACGAAATACTGGCCGCACGTGCGAGGACAGCATGCTCTACATGGTCATTGAGCAGTTTCGAAATGGCGATCCGGCGCCGGTGTACGACCGATTTCGTCAGCACGGCCGGCTCGCGCCCGAGGGATTGACGTACGTGAGCAGCTGGGTGACGTCGGACCTCACGCGCTGCTACCAGGTGATGGAGTCCGAGGACCGCGGACTCCTCGAGCAGTGGATGGCCGCGTGGCAGGATCTCGTCGAGTTCGAAGTCCTGCCGGTGATCACGTCGGCGGAGGCAGGGGCGAGAGTGAAATAGTGCTGTCATCCCGAGGAGCGAAGCGACGAGGGATCTGCTTTTCGTGCGACCGAGAAAAGCAGATCCCTCGCTTCGCTCGGGATGACAGGGGAGAGCTAGTGACGTGCGCCGCCGACGCAGCCACGGAATTCAGAGATCAAATTGGTTGATGCTCGAAGTGTCGAAGCACCAACCACGGGCGGCATAACTCTGCCTACGACCGCCTAACGATCCCCGACCCCGGCCACGCGCGCGGAGCTCACGCGACCCCGCACGGGCTTCCCCGGCGCGACACCGCGTACGAAGTTCGATCCGCGCACGACGAACGTCCCGTTCACCATCACGTGGACGATGCCGTCGGAGTACTGCGCGGGCTTCTCGAACGTCGACCGGTCGATCACGTGCGCGGGATCGAACACGACGAGGTCTGCGTCCGCGCCCGCTTGCACTCGCCCCTTGTGCTTCATCTCCGTGTCGACCTGCTCGAGGCGTTTGGCGGGCAGAAGTGTCATCTTGCGCACCGCAACCATGAGCGAGATGACATTGCGCTCGCGCACGAAGCGACCGAGGATGCGTGCGTGCGTGCCCGCGCTGCGGGGATGGCCGATCGGTTGGCCATTCTGAATCTCGAATCCGCCATCGCTCGCGACCATCACGTCGCGGTCGCGATAGGCCTGGTCGGCGGCGCTCTCGGGAATCATGAAGATCACCGCGAGGCCGCCCTGCTGGCGGTACTTCGCGAAGGTCTCTGCCGTTAGGCGCTCGCCCGTCGCGGGCCAGAGAATATTGCTGTAGTCGATTCCCATCCGCTCCTGAAAGCCCGGGTCGAAGATCGCGCTCTGCAGCATCGTCGCGCCGGCGGTGTAGGGGTACGCCTCCGTCGTGACGTCGAGGCCACGCGCGCGGGCGCCGTCGATGAGCTGGAGTAGTGCCGGAGTCGCGCTCAGCCCCATGCTCGTGACATGGACGACGTGCAGAGGTGCGCCGGTGGCTGCGGCATCGGCGATGACCTCTTGTACGCCGGCGATCCCTCCGGCGTTCTCGATCAGTCCCGCCGAGCGCAGATGCACGAAGATGGGCGCATGATGCCGCGCGGCAACGCCGAACGCATGGAGGATCTCTTCTCGTGTCGCCGCGGGCGTATAGTTGATCCCCATCCCGATGCCTAACGCTCCTTCGTTGAGCGCGACGTCGAGCCGGTGCTCGAGCTCGGGGAGACGCGCACGTTCGATCGGCGAATGCACGAAGTTCCCCGTGGCGCCGATGACGGCCGCGCCGGCCGCGCTCGAGTCGTGGTCGAGCATCGCGCGCCGCGCGCCGGGATGACTTGCCGAGGCGCCGAAGTTGATGAGGGCCTTGCCGGCGCGTTCCGCGTACCAGGGCGCGACTGGGTACGTCCCGAGCTCCAGCTCGAGCGCGGTCGTAACGCCGTCGTGCGCGAGGAACTTGTAATTGATCGAGTCCTGACCGTGCGAGTGGAGGTCGATGAACCCGGGCGCGACGACGAGGCCTTTGACGTCGACCGTATCGCGGGCTGACGGTACGCCAGTTGTCACCGACACGATGCGTCCCGCTCTGACGCCGACGGCGCGGACGGCGTCGAGGTTTGTTTCCGGGTCGAGGACGCGTCCGTTGATGAACACGACGTCGAGCGGAGCGGGGCGTTGGGCGGCCGCGGTCTGGATGCCGAGAGCGATCTGAATGACGATGGGAAGTGCGATGAGGCGCATGGCGACAAGTGGGG
>DATEHJ010000385.1:0-2391 GCA_035279645.1 Gemmatimonadaceae bacterium | reverse complement strand
GCTCCGTTCGCGGCGGGGCCGACCTAGTGAGCGATAGTCGAGTGCCGCGGTCGGTCGGCCGCGGAGCAGGTGAAGAGCAGTACGATTTACTGACGGCGGCTCTGATCGGCCTCGCCGTTGGAGTGGGAACGACATTACTTGTGCGGCGTGGCCCGTCGGGTCGGCGTCCAGTCTCTCCGTTCCTGAGGGGTGCCGCCGTTGGCGCACGGTGGGCTGGGGTCGGCGCGGCACGACTCGGCGCGCGCGGCGCGTCGTGGGCGCGCGATGCGGGAGCGGAACTGTGGGATCGGATTCCGCGTGACGAGATTCGCGATCACGTGCGTGATTACCTGGGCAAGGCGCAGGAGGCAATCGATGACGTGGTCGAGACCGAACTGCGCGATCTCCGTCACGCACTGCGACGGCAGCGGAGGCGACTGGGCATCTAGCAGCCGCCGGTCGAAGCGCGAGAGGAAGGAGTCGCGGCATCGGTCACTCGCGTTGATGTTCGTGCTCGCGGGAGCAGCGATCGTGCTGCTTCCGTCGGCCGCGTACGCATGGACGCCGGGCACTCACGTCTTCCTGGGCGAGGCGGTGATGCGGTCACTGGACCTGCTCCCGTCGGCCATCGCGGAGCTGCTGCGAGCCTTTCCCTACGATTTTCTGTACGGCTCCATCGCAGCCGACACGAGCATCGCGAAGAAATACGCGCCGGTCGGACGCCACTGTCACTCGTGGACCGTTGGACTCGAGATCTATGATGGCGCCGAAGACGATCCGCTGCGCGCGTTCGCGTTAGGCTATCTGGCGCACCTCGCCGCGGACTCGGTTGCACACAATTTCTTCGTCCCAAAGCAGCTCGCGATTACCTCGAGCACCTCTTCGCTGGGACACAGCTATTGGGAGAGCCGATTCGAGACGCACCTCGGCGAACGGTACAGCCGGCGCGCTCGCGACTTGATCACACTCGATCACTCCCGCTCCGACGGACTGCTCGATCGCATTCTGAGCCCGACCATCTTCAGCACGCCGACCAATCGGCGAATCTTTCGCGGCATGGTCGTCGTCGCCGATTCCGAATCGTGGCAGCGGATCTTCCTGTTGATGAAAGAGAACAGTCGGTGGGACCTCACCGACGGGGAAGTCGGCCGGTATCTAGAGCGATCGTTCGACTACATCGTGGACTTTTTGCGGCGCATCGAGAGGTCAGAGCCATACAAACTCGACCCGTCGGGTGATCACCCGCTACGGTTGGCAAAGCGGGTGCGCCGCGATGTGCTTCGTCGTGAAGGCGATGACGAACTGCGCGAGGAGGCCGAGCGACACTTCGGAATGCCGGAGTCCGCGCTGACGTTTTCGCAGCAGCTCGAGCTGCCGCTCTACACGCCGAGCCGTTCGGCGAGCAACTGATTGACGCGCCGCGGGTCCGCTCGACCGCCGGACTTTTTCATCACGAAGCCCACGAGAACGCCAAGCAACTTGCGTTCGCCGCTCGCGCATCGCGCCGCCTCGGTCTGGTGCTCGGCGATGACCTCATCGATCCAGGCTCGGAGCGGCGCGTCATCACGAACCTGAATGAGTCCCTCGCGTTGGGCAATCTGACCGGCGCTCTCTCCCGTCTCGGCCATGACGGCGAAGACGCGCTTGGCGGCGGTTCCACTGAGAACGTTGTCGCGAACCAGATCCAGCAGCTCCCCGAGATCGGCGGCGCGGATTGGAAATTCCTCGATGTCGAGCTTACTGGCATTGAGAGAGGCCCGCATTTCGCCCATCACCCAATTCGCGGCAGTCTTCGCGTCGCCGTGCCGGCGCACGACGTCCTCGAAGTAGTCGCCTAACGCCTTGTTGGCCGTGAGAACGTCCGAGTCATAAGCGCTGAGGCCGAACGCCTCGCGATATCGAGCCCGGCGCTCCGCCGGGAGCTCCGGCAGCGTGTGACGAGCGCTCTCGATGCGCGATGGCTCGATGACCAAAGGCGGCAGATCGGGATCGGGGAAGTACCGGTAGTCGTGACTCCCCTCTTTCGTCCGCGCCGCGCGTACCGTTCCCGAATCTGCCTCCCAGAGCATTGTCTGCTGCACGACGCGTTGGCCAGCCTCGAGTAGAGCACACTGCCGCGCGAACTCCGCGTCGAGTGCGCGTTCAACCGCGGAGAACGAGTTGAGATTCTTGACCTCCGTCTTGGTTCCAAGAGTCGTGTCGCCAACGGGGCGAGCGCTGACGTTGGCGTCGACGCGCAGGCTTCCCTCCTCCATGTTGACGTCGCTCACCTCGAGGAACTCGAGGAGTTGTTTGAGCGCTCGGAGATACGCGCCGGCCGCGGCCGAGGAACGGATATCCGGCTCGCTGACGATCTCGATCAACGGGACGCCGGCGCGATTCAGATCGATGGCGCTCATGCCAGGGAAGCGA
>DATEHJ010000384.1:0-2317 GCA_035279645.1 Gemmatimonadaceae bacterium | reverse complement strand
CGGTGGAAGCACCTGGGCCCTGTCGCACGCAAGCTCCCCGAGTAGGACTCGAACCTACGACCACTCGATTAACAGTCGAGCGCTCTACCAACTGAGCTATCGGGGAATAGACCTTCAAATTTAGTGAAAAGCGGCCGCTTTACCACCCCTGGCTCGGTCCGCCCCTGGCCTCCGTAGCCTAACGACGACTTCGAGCCTCCTGGACTGGCCATGGCCACAAAGCATGCGGCTGTCCCTTGCCGAGATTGCTTGGCGTCTAAAGATTGTGCGGTCGCGGTCCTCCCCCGTTCCTTGAGGCGCACGTATGGCGAAGCTGCTGAAGGCCCTCGTCGCAGTCGTGTTCGTCGTTTCCTCCGCCCGCGCGCAAGACGACGTGCGCTCGAAGGTGCGTGAGATCTTCCATTTCGGGACGTGCGCGTCGCTGATCTGCCTTTCGACGTCGACCGGTACGCACGGCTCGCACTACAATCCGGACGCGAACGCCGTCGGCCAGGTCGTCGTGGACTTCCTAAGCAACGCTATCACCAACAGCATCGCCAACGTGCCGCTGGGGGCCACGAGCAGCGGGACAACCTTCGCATTCGATGCGGCGGGCCTGCCGATCGCCACCGCTCAATCGACTGGTCCGATTTTCGGAGAGCGCGCACAGACGCTGGGACGCAATCGCTTTCTGATCAGCGGCAAGTACACCGAGAGCTCCTTCTCGTCGCTCCGGGGAGTGCCGCTCACGAATCTACAAATGACCCTCACGCACGAAGACGAGCCACCTCCGGGGCTGGGTGATCCGGACTTCGAGCGCGACACGATTCACATCGCGACGTCACTGCAAGCGAGCCTCTCGGTATTCGCGCTCTCGGCAACGTGGGGAATCACGAACAACATCGACATCGGCTTCGCGATTCCGTTCGTCAACCTGTCCGTGAGCGGGACGAGCATCGGGACGATCGTTCCCGCGACCGGCGTCATCAACCACTACTGGAAGGGAACGGCAGCCAACCCGCAGCTCGTCGACACCGCCCGCGGTTCGGCGATGCAGAGCGGCATCGGTGACGTGTCGCTGCGCGCGAAGTTCAATCTCGTGCAATCACCGATCGGCGGCGCTGCCTTTCTCGCCGACGTGCGACTTCCCACGGGCAAGCAGGACGACCTGCTCGGCACAGGGGAGACGTCAGTGATCAGCTGGTTCATCACGTCGCTCACGCTGAAGCAGTTCACACCGCACGCGAACATCGGATACATCTACCGGTCGGGTGAGAACCAGAATTCCGGCGTCCTTTCGGCCGTGGGGTTCGACGCGCTGATCGCATCGCCGTTCACTCTGGCGGCAGACGTCGTGGGGCAGTTTCCCGTCGGGACCGACAAGCTCACGTTGCCAAAACCGGCGGTCTACATCGACGGGACGGTCGTGCCGCGAACGAACATTCCTAACGGGAAGGATGACATCGTCGCCGCGTCGATGGGCGCGAAGTTGCTCGTCGGCGGCGGATTCATCGCCGTTGGCAACGTCCTCTTTCCCATTTCCGAGGGAGGGATGCGGCCGAACGCGACGTGGACGGTGGGACTGGAGAGGAACTTCTAAACTCCAGGCGTCACTGTACGGCGCCAAGCGACACGAAGATCCATCCCTGGTCGGTGCGCTGCAGCTTCGCTCTGAATGTCGTTCGGCGGGTGACGTTGCCTTCTGACGGATGGCGGAACTTCATCTCTGAGGTGAATTCCGCGTCGGCTGTCGTCCCGTGCAGTGTGACGTTGGGCGCGACAACCATCTGGGTCGAGAGGTCGGAAGCGCCGTTGAAGAGCGCGTCGTAGCCATTTCTCGTGTCCTTGTTCATGCTCGGATAGATCTGCTGGAGCAGGTCCATCCGCTTCGCGCCAATGGCGCGCACGTACGACTCGATCGCGTCGCGGACACGCGCGGTCTCGGCGCGCTCGGCTTCGGCGGCGGCGTCGACTTTAGGCTTCGACTCCGACACGGGTGGGGGCGCTGACTCCGGCACCTTCGTCTCGCGAGGAGGTGTCGTCGTCACGGCTTGCGTGGTGAGTGGCGGAGGCGCGCTGGTCGTCGTTGACGGCGACTGGACGACTGTGGCCACCGGCCGCGTCTGCGACGTGGCCGCGGGCTTCTGTGCAGGTGTCTTCGCCACGCGCGGCGTATCGATGTGCGCCGCGGGAGCCGGCTTCGACTCGTTCGTCGCGACTGCTCTCGACTGAGTGTCGCGCGCCTGGGGAGGTAGTGCCGCGCGCACGGAGTCCCTTATGGGCGGCGGTGGAGGGGTGACCCGCGTCGTCAGGAGCCATGCGGCGAAAGCACCGCCCG
>DATEHJ010000383.1:0-2078 GCA_035279645.1 Gemmatimonadaceae bacterium | reverse complement strand
GTGATGCGTTGAGCGTTGAGCGTTGAGCGTTGAGCGTTGAGCGTTGAGCGTTGAGCGTTGAGCGTGGCGCTTGACGCAATATAGCAGGGTTTGCGGGGTTTGTTCGGGTAGAGCTTTGCGCGCCACCTTCAACGCGCCACGCTCAACGCGCCACGCTCAACGCGCCTCACTCCGACGTCAGCCGTTCCCGCCGCGCGACCTCGGTGATGCCTTTCACCCTGCGCGCGGCCTTCACGATTTTCTGGAGATGCGCGAGGTTCTCGACCTCGACCAGCACCGATCCGATCGCCTTGCCGTCGCTGCTGCGAAGGTCCATGCTCTTGATGTCGGTGCCCGTCGAGCTCACCGCGGCGGCGAGGTCGGCGTACAGACCGCGCCGATCATTGCCCTCGAGCGCAAGCCGCACGAGGAAGCGCTCGCCCTGCGCTTCCTGCCAATCGATTTCGAGCCGCCGCTCGGGCTCGTGCGCGAGCAACAGCAGGTTGGGGCAGTCTCCCCGGTGAATGCTGACACCGCGGCCCCGCGTGACATACCCGACCACGGGATCGCCGGGCACGGGCTGGCAGCATTGTGCGTAGCGCACCATGAGCCCGTCCACGCCCTGGATGCGCACCCCCTTGGAGCCGCGGACGCGGTCGACGAGGCGGCCGAGCGCGCTCGGCTTCGCCGCGTCCACGGTCGTATCGAGATCGGGATGAACAAACTTGAGTACTTGCAAAACGTTGACGTCGCCCTGGCCGATCGACGCGAGGAGGTGCGTCGAGTCGGTGAGATTCATCGACCGCGCGGCGCGATCGAGGGTGTCGTCGCCGATCTTGGCGAGACGCCGGCGCTTCAGCTCTCGATCGAGAATGTCCTGACCGAGCTTCGTCGCCGATTGCTGCGCGTCCTTGCGCATCACCTGGCGAATCTTGTGACGCGCGCGACCGGTGCGAACGTGCGCGAGCCAATCGCGCGATGGCTTCGCCGTCGGCGACGTGATGATCTCGACCGTCTCCGAGTTGCGCAGCGGCCGTGAGAGCGGCGCGATGCGACCGTTCACCTTCGCGCCAGCGCAGTGCAAACCGATCTCGGTGTGGACGGCAAATGCAAAGTCGATCGGCGTCGCGCCTTTGGGCAGCTGGATCACGTCGCCAGTCGGCGTGAAGACGAAAATCTCATCCTGATAGAGATCCAGCTTCAGGAACTCGAGGAACTCGTCAGGTGTCTTCGCGTCCATCTGCAGCTCGAGCACCTGACGGAACCAGGTGAGATGCCGATCGAGCTCGTCGGAGCTGCGCGCGTCCTCCTTGTATCGCCAGTGCGCCGCGATGCCGAAGTCCGCGGTGCGATGCATGTCGCGGGTCCGAATTTGAATCTCGTAGAGCTGGCGCCCGGGACCGAAGACGGTCGTATGCAGGGACTGATAGCCGTTCGACTTGGGCTGCGCGATGTAGTCCTTGATGCGCTCTTGCACCGGCGTCCACTGATCGTGGACGACGCCTAACGCGTGATAACAGTCGGGCACCGAGTCGACCAGCACACGGATCGCGAGAAGGTCGTAAATCTCGTCGTACGGCCGCTGCCGCTGCTGCATCTTCTTGTAGATCGACCAGAGATGCTTGGGCCTCCCGGTGACGTCGACGTTGTGAATGCCGGCCCGCGTGAGCGCGTTGTCCAACGGCTCGCGCATCTGTTTGATAAGCGCCTCTCGCTCACCTCGTTTTTGGGCCACCTTCTTTGCCAGAGCTCGATACTCTTCCGCTTCGAGATGCTTGAACGCCAGGTCCTCGAGCTCCCATCGCATCTTCGCCATACCGAAGCGGTGTGCGAGGGGGGCGTACAAATCGCGGGTTTCCTGCGCAATGCGTCGGCGCTTTTCTTCGGACAGGAAGTCCAGCGTGCGCATGTTGTGCAGGCGGTCGGCGAGCTTCACGATGATGACGCGCGCGTCCTTGGCGATCGAAAGGAGGAGCTTGCGATAGCTCTCGACCTGCCGGTCCTGGTTCGATCCACCCGAGGGCAGTTTGGCGATCTTCGTTAGGCCGTCGACGATGCTCGCGATCTCACGGCCGAACTCGCGATCGACGTCGGCGATC
>DATEHJ010000382.1:0-9106 GCA_035279645.1 Gemmatimonadaceae bacterium | reverse complement strand
GTCGTCGCCCGGCGACGGCCAAAATGGGCGCCGTGGATCGAGGTGTACGCGAGGCGTTGAGCGTTGGGCGTTCAACGCCCAACGCTCAACGCAATCACGCTCGCCTCTCCGCCAGCCTCCACTCACCACTCGATAGGCGCTCCGCCAGCCATTGCGCGCCGAAATCGATCGCCGGTTGCGGAGGCCAGTGGCCGCCTTGGTACCAGTGCATCTGCTTCGGCTCGCCCGCGGCGTCGAACATGCGCTGCGCTTGCTCCACTTTGATCGTCCGATCGAAGCGGCCGTTGACCATGAGCATCGGGCGGCCGCCGAGCTTGCGCACGGCGCGGAGCGGATCGTGGGCTGCGCGCACGATCGACACAAATGGAACCTGCTCGGGTAGATCGCCGCTCGACGTGAGCACGAGGGCGCGCGCACGACTGTCGTCCGCGGCTGCGGCGATCGCGAGGTACGCTCCGAGGGAATAGCCGACGATCGCAAGTCGCTGCGAGTCCACCGCGGCGAGGTTGCTCAGATAGTCCAACCCGTAGTGCACTTCGGTCAATGCGCGGCGCCATGTGGCGACCATCTGCAATGGGTTTCGCGTTACCTCATCCGTCCCCGAACCACGCGCGCCGTGCATCGGCAGGTCGATCGAGAGCGTCGCGACGCTGAACGCGAGTAGAGCTCGGCCGATGCCTTCGGCCATGCGCTCCTTGCGCGAGGTCCATCCGTGTAGCAGCAACGCCGCCGCGGATGGTGTCTCGCGCGACGCGGGCGTGTCGGGAACGAAGAGGATCCCCGGAACGCGCTCGCGCTCTGTCTCGAGCTCGATGTCGATGCGATAGCCGCCGGGGACGTCGCGACTGTCAGTCACGACGCCAGGCAGGGCGATCGGTGTTTTCACCCGCTTCATAGCGGGCCCCCTAAAAGCAAAATCGGGCCCATTAAGCCGCGCAACGTGGCTTTCTTCTTGAAGCCTCTGCCGTTGACTCGCGGGAGGTGGATTTGGAGATTCCGCGCACCAAAGCGTCCCGATCATAACAAAGAGATCACTAGGCATGCGGAACTCTCTCACCACATGGAGCGATCCGGGTTCATCCGGGTAATCCGCGTCCAGCTGTGGCTGTAGCGCCGCGATGCACGCCTTGCGCATCGTATTCTCACGAACAATTCTGTCGACACCATTGCTTTCCTTGCACGACCCGCGCGGCCGGTGACGCGCCCTCGCCCCCTCATGAAGCACTGGCTGCTCACCGGACTCTCCTTTGCCGCGGTGGTCGGCGTCTCGGCGTACATGATCGCCGAGTGGTGGGAAGGATCGCTGGCGTTGCCGCTGCGATCGCATGTGCTCGCGAGTCTCGCCGTGGTCGTCGAGGTCGTTGCGCGTTCACTCAAGTTGACGTGGAGCGCGAAGGCGGTGCGCATCCGCCTCCCCTTCAGCGTCTCGCTCCGGACCAGTCTCGCTGGGGATTTCGCGGCGGCGATTACGCCGGCGAGGTCGGGCGCCGAGCCGACGCGCTTTCTCGTGCTGGTCGAGGCCGGGATCGCGGGGTCGAGTGCGCTGGTCGTGCTCTTCGCCGAGATGCTGCTCGAGGCCCTCTCGCTCGCCGTCGTCGTCGTCGTCGTGTCCATCGTTTTTCGCAACGCCGGGAGGGTGCTGGGCGCGCTCGTCGGCGTCGTCGGCATCTACTCCGGGTTCGTGCTCGGCGTCGCCGCGCTCGCGCTGATGCTCGCGCGCCGCAACGTCGCGCCGGCGCCGCCGCGCTGGGCGGAGCGCATCGGTCTCCGCGCCGGCCGCTGGCGCGTGATTCACGAGTGGCTGGCGAAGGTTCGCACCGCGGTCGAGGCGGTGCGGAACGTGAAAACTTCGTGGGCGACGGCCGCGTTCCTGGCATCGGTGGTGCACGTCGCGATGAGGCTATGCGTATTACCGGCGCTGGTGCTGCCCGCGGTGACGGAACCGGTGCCGCTCGCGCCCCTTGCTCTCTGGCCGCTGGGATTCCTGTACGGCGCCGCGGTGGTGCCCGCCCCCGGCGGCGGCGGCGCGGTGGAGCTCGCGTTCCGTGCCGCGTTAGGCCACGTGATCCCGGCGCACGCGTTCCCCGCGGCGCTGCTCTGGTGGCGGTTCTACACGTTCTACATCTACATCGCGTTAGGCGCGATCATCGCCGGCGGAGTTGCCTTGCGCGCAGTACGAAAGACGGACGAGCTCGAGGAAGAGCTGGAGAGAGCCTAGCTGTCATCCCGAGGAGCAAAGCGACGAGGGATCTGCACCTAGCTGAGCAAGTGCAGATCCCTCGTCGCTTCGCTCCTCGGGATGACAGTCCTACGCGACCGTTTCTTCCACTAAACTCGCCGCCGGGAAGTACGCGTTCCGAACGTACTGCTCCACCATCCGCTGCGTGTTGAAAAACGAGCCATTCAACGCGATCGCCGAGCGCATCACCTCGGCGTATGCGAACGGCAGCCCATAAAACAGTGGCAGGATCACGCGTTCGAGTTTCAAGAACAGATCCGACGCGTCCTTCGACTGATCCCCTTCCGCGCTCGACGTGCCGATCGACCAGCCGGTGACGCCTTCGATGTGGCCTTCGATCCACCAGCCGTCGAGCACCGAGAGACTCGGCACCCCGTTGAGCGCTGCCTTCATCCCGCTCGTGCCCGAGGCCTCGAGCGGCTTCATCGGGTTGTTCAGCCAGAGATCGACGCCGGCAACCATCTTCGCGGCGATCTGCATCTCGTAGTTCTCGACGTAGACGATCTTCACCGCGTCGGCGAGCTTCACCGACGCCTCGTGAATGCGGCGGATCAGCTCCTTCCCGCCGACGTCGTGCGGATGCGCTTTTCCGCCGAACACGATCTGGATCGGGCCGATGGCGTCGGCGATCTGCAGCAGCCGCTCCGGATTAGAGATCACTAAATCGGCGCGCTTGTACGGCGTCGCGCGCCGGGCAAATCCCATCGTGAAGACCTTCGGATCGAGCTCGACACCGCTGCGTGTCTTGATCTCGTCGAGCAACGCACGTTTCGCTTCGCCGTGCGCGGCGCGGATCTCCTGCAGCGGAATCCCGATCGCGTAGCGCAGATAATAGTTGTCGGCGCGCCACTCGGGGATGCGCTTGTCGAAGAGCGTCTGCAGCGACGGCGAGGTCCACGTCGATGCGTGCACGCCGTTCGTGATCGAATTGATCGGATAGCTCGGGAACATCCCCTGCGACACTTCGCGGTGCTTCATCGCCACGCCGTTAACGAACCGAGAGAGCCGCAGCGCGAGATGAGTGAGGTTTAAAGTTCCCTCATCAATGCACTGCGCTTGTTCGAGGAGCGCGACCTGCTCCGTACCCAAAACATGACGCACCATGTCGATGGGAAACTTGTCGTGCCCCGCCGGCACCGGCGTGTGCGTCGTGAACACGACGCGCCGCCTAACGGCATCGACGTCCGACTCGTCCAGCTCGAAGCGCTCGCGCCCATCGAGCTGCCACTCGAGGAGACAGAGCGTGAGCAGCGCCGAATGCCCCTCGTTGAGGTGGTAGTGCACCTCGCCGTTGTAGCCGAGCGCGCGGAGAATCGCCGCTCCGCCCATGCCCAGCACCACTTCCTGGCAGAGCCGATAGTGGCTGTCCCCGCCGTAGAGGTAGTCGGTGAGCGTCTGGTCCCACGGCGTATTCTCGGGAACCGCCGTGTCGAGGAGGAGGACCGGTACCTCGTGTCCGGACACGCCGCGGATGATGTACCGCCACGCGCGCACGTGAACCGTTCGCCCCTCGATCTGGACCGTCGCCTTCACCGGCAGGAGATCGAGCATGTCCTCGGGACGCCATGCAACTGGCTGCTCGGTTTGTGTCCCGGCCTGATCGAGATGCTGCTCGAAGTAGCCTTTACGGTGCAGCAGGGTGATGCCGACCATCGGAACCGCCAGGTCGGCCGCGGAACGCAGCGTATCCCCCGCCAATACACCAAGGCCGCCACTGTACGTGGGGACTGCCTGCTCGAGGCAGATCTCCATCGAGAAGTAGGCGACCGTCGAGTTTATGGAAACCAAAGTCATTTATTAATGCCCCAAAGTCGATCGGAATCGACGAGCCATTCATGCACCTGAAACGAATAGGCGCCTCAGCGGTTGGACTGAGTCCGAACGGCCGAAGCGTGAATTCACCCAAGTGAATCGTACCCCGTTGCACGTCGAGTAATCCGTGCCAGCGCATTGGCTGTGCCGGCAGATGTGGTCGGTGTCGGTGATCGGCTCGCCAATCGGTGACAACCGACCACCGACTACCGACAACCCATCACCGCAGGTCTTATACAATGCTTTTGACGATCGATGCAACGGTGAGAAACGATGCGCTCCAATCACGGACTCAGCAATACGGCGAGCGGCATCTCCTTCAGGACGCTCGACGCGCTGAGAGACGCGTTGTCGTCGGAAAGGCGGACTTCCGCGCCTGAAAAGAGCTCGCGGAAGCTACCTCGGGGGGTCGCTTTTGGCAGGACAATCTCCGTGTCGCCCCAGTCCGAAATCGTCCCGTCGTGCCCAACGAGGGGCGCGAGCAAACGGGGCGCGACCACAATCGCGTGCGACTCCGCGGTGCTCCTCGCGAAGGCGATGAGGTGCTCCGCGAACGCCCCGCGAACCTCCAGCGGCGAGTACGATCCACCCCCGAAAAGTGCTGCGCGATTGCGGCGAATGTTGAGGAGACGCTGCAGGATTCCGAGCTTGAATCGCTCGTCCGATGGGTGCAGTTCGCGCAGCGATTCGAGGACCCCCCCCTCGAGCAGCTCCCCTCGGCGCCCATAGTCTACCGGCCGCCGGTTGTCCGGATCGACGAGGGCAAAGTTCCAGAGCTCGTCGCCTTGATATGTGTCGGGAACCCCCGGCGCGGTCATCTGGAGCACCACCCGCGCGAGCGCGTTCCAGTTGCCGAGGGCCGCGATCCTCGAGACAAAGCGCGCGACATCCGTGAGAAACGGCTCGTCGTCACCCCCGGCAAGGACCGCGGTGAGGAATTGGCGGAGCGCGGTCTCGTACGCCTCGTCGGGATCGGTCCAGCTCGTTCGCGTTTTTGCCTCGCGAACGGCCTTGAGCATGTACTGCTCGAGTCGCGTGCGCGCGCTGTCAAACCAGGCGCGGTCGGGAAGATCGTCGGCGCGGCGCCCCGGGCGCGGCGTCGGCCAGATGCCGATGAGCGTTTGATAAACGACGTACTCCGTGTTCGTGTCCGGAGCGAGCCGCCCCTTCACCGTCGATCGATGGCGGTGGTTGAGACGCCTCCACCGCGCGACGCCGCGCCGCCAGTCGGCCGCGCATTCGGTGAGCACGTCGAGGCGCGCGCGAAGATCGGCGCTGCGCTTGGTGTCGTGCGTGTTGACGCAGGTGAGCGACGAAGGCCAGCGACAAGCGCGCCCGGTGTTGGCGCGGTGGAATCGGCCGACGGCGTCGTCGAGCGGGCGAGCCGGACCGCCTCCCACTTCGTTGCGCGACAGCAGCGGCACGTAGACGTAGAGCGCGGTGTCCTCCACCCCCTTCGCCGTGGCCGGGCCGCTCGTCTGCTGCAGACGCTGGACGAACGTCAGGCGCTCCGGCCCGTCGATGTGGCCGAGGACAACCTCGCCAATGGATTCGACCTCTGGCGCCGGCGCCTCGGGTGAGCGGCAGCGCTCATTTTCCACCGCGCGCCTCACGACGGCGACGTCGTCCGGGTGCGGGGTTGGCGAGTTGCCGTCGACGTACGTGCGGTAGACAGGGAGGCCAGCAATGAATCGGACGATCCCGGCCTCGAGCGTGGCGTCGCTCGAATGCCGCGTGCCGGTCAGGGCGCGCATGGCCGGGACGAGTCGCGCGACGTCGGCGCGGAGCGCGCCCTCGAGGACACCGACCTTGCCGGCACGGGCGACGTCGGCAAAGGCGGTGTTCGTTAGGCGGCGCATCGCCCGATACGCGTGATCGATCGCCGCGTAGCCCGAGGCGTCGAGGAACAGATTTTCGACGTCGTTGAGAAATTCGTACCCGGTCGTTCCCTGCACCGGCCACCCTTCGCGCAGCGTCTCGCCCGGCGAGAGAATCTTCTCGACGACGATCGGGAATGGCTCGTCGCCGTCGCGCCGCGGCACGCGCCGCTCGACCTCCTCGCGCAGACGCTCGAGATAGCCTAACGGGTCGAGCAGGCCGTCGATGTGATCGACGCGGAGGCCGTGCACCACCCCCTCGCCGACGAGCGAGAGGACAAAGTCGTGCGTTGCGGAAAAGACCTCGGGGTCCTCCTGGCGGATCGCGACCAAGTCGTTCAGGTCGAAGAAGCGGCGGTAGTTGATCTCGCCCGTCGAGCGTTTCCAGTCGCAGAGCCGATAGTGCTGCGCCTCGAGCATCGACCGCAGTCGCTCACGGCCGTCTCCGCCCCCACCCGAGAGAAAGATCTTTGGATCGGCGACCGCGATGGAATCGAACTTCGCCAGCTGCAGCTCCTCGGGCAGTGTCGCCGGATCTACCGGCCACGAGCTCTCGAAGTATCGCAGTCGCGGCGTCTTCCCTTTCAGGTCGAGCGACAGCTCACCGCGCGCCAAAACCGCGTCCAGCTCCGCGCGCAAGACGGGCAATACGATCTTGTTGTCTCCGGCTCGCCAATCGATGTCGAACCACGCCGCATAACGAGAGTGTAGCCCGTGCGCGAGCACGTCTTCCCAGTATGCATTCGCCGGTCCGATCCCCATGTGGTTCGGCACGATGTCGAGCAGAATCCCCATGCCGCGCGCCTGCAGCTCGCCGGCGAGCGCGCGGAGATCGGCGAGGGTGCCGATCTCGGGATTCACCCGCGTCGGATCGACGACGTCGTAGCCATGAGTGCTGCCCGGTCTCGCGGCGAGAATCGGAGAGCAGTAGAGATGCGAGATCCCCAACCGGTCCAGATAGGGAACGACTCGTCGCGCGTCGTTCAGCGTGAATTGTTTGTTGAGTTGGACGCGATACGTCGCAGTAAACGAGTGGCGAGTGGCAAGTGGCGAGTGGCTAGTCATCGGCTCTAGTCACTAGCCACTCGCCACTCGCCACTTCGACCCGCGCATCGCAGCGCCGCTTTCACATCGGGACTCTGCTGCATCTCCTCGAGCGTCATCGACATCTTGCGCGTCCAGCTCGAGTGCTGATCCGCGGACGCGCCGGGAAGATTGACGGCGTCCTCTTCGCCGGCGAGGTCGTCGAGCGCGACGCCAACCAGCACCGACCGCGTGCGACAGAGAAACTCGTGCACCGCGCCGCGCAGCGCCGAGTCGTTAGGCGGAGAGGCTCCGTCGAGAATGCCGTCGTCGGCGAGACGCTTCAGCAGTCCCTGCTTCTCGCGCTCGCGCTCCTCGCGCGCCGTCTTCGCTCTCGTTGCATCGGCGCCGAGCAGCCCGACGCGGTCGCGCGCGTCGATATCGCGCGCCGCCCAGAAGCCGACGAGCGTCGCCATGTCGTGCGTGTTGGCGGTCGCCAGCGCCAGCGCTTCGTACCGGTCCGCGGAGCGATAGTCGCCGTTCCACTCGCGCTCGAAGTACAGGACCTTCGACGACAGCACCCCCCACTTCGCGAGCACGGGGGGAACCTCCTCCGGCACCGTGCCGAGGTCCTCGCCGACGACGAGCGCGTTGTGCCTAACGCTCTCCAGCGCGAGGATGCCGAGGAGGTCCTCGGCGGGATAGCGAACGTAGGCGCCGTCTTTCCCCGTTTTTCCCTCGGGAATCCAGAATAGACGAAAGAGACCCATCACGTGATCGATGCGCAGCGCACCGGCGTGCCGAAATCCGCTCTGCACGAGGCGAATGAAGTAGCGATATCGATCGCGCTCGAGCGCGCGCGGATCGATCGGCGGCAAACCCCAGTTCTGTCCCGACGCCGCGTACGGATCGGGCGGGGCGCCGATGGACGCGCCACTCACGAACAGGTCGGGCGTTCCCCAGGTGTCGGCGCCGTTCGAAGATGTGCCAATTGCGAGGTCCTGATAGAGACCGATCGGCATGCCAGTGCTCCGCGCCGAGCGCGCCACCTCCTCGAGCTGCCGATCCAGCTCGAACTGGATCCAGCGGTGAAGATCGATGCGCGCGGCGTGCTCGCGCTGGAACCCGGCTACGGCATCGGACGTCGCGTCGCGGAGCGCCTCCGGCCACTCGCGCCAGTTCCATTCGTGTTGCGATTCGGCGATCGCCAGATAGGTCGCAAGCCGCGTGAGCTCCGGGTCGTTGGCGCGCTGGAACTCGTCATAGGCTTTGGCTCGAGCGCCCTGGTCGCGCGCAAAAACGCGATGGAGCTCCTCGAGCACGGGCATCTTGAGCGCCATCACCGCTTCGTAGCGAACCTGGGGATCCTCACGGAGCATTTCCAGCTCGGCCTCGAGCTCGGGACGATCGAGACGGGCTGCCGCGTTAGGCGCATCGTGTAATTCGGGGACCCGCTCGACGCTGGCGTAGATGGCGTTGCGAAAGAGACGGCTGATCGGGCTGTAGGGACTGATGTCGGGCCCGGCGTTGGCGAGCGTGTGGAGGGGATTCACGCCGACGAACGCCCCGCCGAGGGATGCCGTCCACCTAACGAGCTGATCGAGATCGCCGAAGTCGCCGACCCCCCAATTCTGCTCGCTGCGCACGGTGTAGAGATTGGCGACGAGCCCAAAGGCGCGACGATCGCCGAGCAAATCGCTCGGGAGTACGCAGCGCGAGGGCACGACGATCATCGTTTGGTGGCCGGCGCGCACGCGCTGTTGATCGTCGACGGTGAGCCGCAGCCGATGGTAGCCGTACACTGGATCGTCGGGCCAGGGAATCGGGAGCTCGGCGCCCCTGCCCGCGGGCCAGAGTCCTTCAGAGGTGTGCGTCCCCCCCGACTCGAGCTCGAGCGTAAGCTTCCAACGCGTCTCGGCGTTGGGCGGTGACGCCATCCGGATGGGGAGATGCCGAACGCCGGTGTCGTCGCTCCGCTCGACGACGCGCACCGGCGGTATCAGCTCGCGGCGCTCCTCGGTGCGCAGCGCCCGCAGTGCGTCATCGGCCGCCTCCTCGGTGGACGCGTCGATGCCCATCGCCAAAAGCAGCGCGACGCAGGTTTCGTCCGACGCCTCGCGCCACTCGGTGCCGGTCTGATCCCAATATCCCGGCA
>DATEHJ010000381.1:0-7096 GCA_035279645.1 Gemmatimonadaceae bacterium | reverse complement strand
GGAGCATCGGGGAAGGTCGAAGTACTTTCGGCGGCATGAGGCTGGGTGAGATCCATGCGCTGCTGAGCGGTGGCGATCGGCGCAGCATCGGCGATTCGAACCGCGTGAGAGCCTTGATCGAAGCGGAGCCGGCTCGCATCGCCGAGCTGGCCGCGCTCGTCGATGATGAGAATTGGCTCATCGCGCAACGCGTGCTCGATCTCCTAGAGAAGCTGGCGCACGATCACCCGGAGTGGGTCGAGCCGCACAAGGAGCTGTTCATCGGGCCACTCGCCGAAAGCGACAAATGGGAGATCCGCCTACAGATCGTGCGCGCGTTGCCGCTCTTTCGGTGGACGCCGGCGCAGTCGAGACGGGTCGAGGCGATTCTCCTCGAGAATGCAGAGTTTCCACAGACGTTCGTTCGCGCGTGGGCCCTCGATGGTCTCGCGACGCTCGCCCACCGACGGAAGAGGCTGGAACCGGTCGTGGAGCGGTACCTTCGTGAGTTCGAGCGGTCGACGAGCAAAGCGCTGCAGGCGAGGGCGCGCCACATCCGAGAGCGCCTCGCTCGTCGGCTCTGAAGCGATCAGTCCGGACCTGGGTCGGGAGGCAACGTGGTCGGCTTGCCGCTCGCCGCCATCGCCGGCGTCGGCGCGGCGATCGAGAGCACCACGGGCAGCGCGACGGCTGCCGCGCTGGCGTACGTCATTCGCCGAACCACATCGCGCCGGCTAATCGCCTCGTCCTCGAGTAGATGAGCGGTGGCGAGCTTGTCGAGTGCGTACTCGATGATCGATTGATCGGTCGGGCTTCCCAACTCGGTGCGTGGCGTGTGGGTGTGACATGGTGCCGCCTGGCCTGGGTGTTAGGCGTGAGAAACCGGGCACCCATTATCAGCCGCGATGAGCCCACGCGTAAGTCTGACCTAACGACGTCGACGGAAGAGTCATAGGACAAGCATCGCGACGCCAGGCCCTAAGACACTGTGCGGATTACCCGGATGAACCCGGATCGCTCCGTGTGCGTGTGATGATCGCTGCGCAACGAGCCGAGACGATCGTGTGTCGTTCACAAAGAGCAGAGAGTCGACGCGGAGATCGGAGCTTCCGCGCCACATGAAAAGATCCGGGTTCATCCGGGTAATCCGTGTTCCCCCGGTGGTACCCTGCCTTGACGACGCTCGGGCGGAGCGCAATGTATGTCGCGCGCTGAACACCCTCCTAGCACCATCATCCCGCCGAGACTCATCGTGAACGCTCGTCAATTATTCCCAGTCTTTGCCTCATTCGCGCTCTCCCTGACCGCGGGAGCACAACGCGCCGCGCGCATCAACCCGAACGACGTCGACAGCATCATTCGGCGCAACATCGCCGAGAAACACATCATCGGCGTCTCCGTCGGCATCATGCAGAACGGACAGGTCGTGTTCGCGCGCGGCTACGGCGTCGCCAATCTCCCGTCCAAAGCGCCCGTCACGCCGAGCACCATGTTCGCCATCGGCTCCGTCACCAAGCAGTTCACCTGCAGCTCGGTGCTGATGCTGCAGGAACAGAGCAAGCTGTCGATCAATGATCCCGTCTCGAAATACTTCCCGAATCTCACGCGCGCGAACGACATCACGCTCAAGGACGTCGGCGGCCATCTCTCGGGATATCGCGACTACTATCCGCTCGACTACGTCGACCGTGAGATGGCGAAGGCGGAGCCGGCGGATACGATCATCGCGCGCTACGCGATGCGACCGCTCGACTTCGATCCACGCTCGCGCTGGTCGTACAGCAACACCGGCTTCCTCATCCTTGGACGCGTGGTCGAGAAGGTGAGCGGCCAACCGATCGGAACGTTTTTCCAGACGCACATCTTCACGCCGCTCAAGCTCGACCGCACGAAGTACGAGCCGGCGCCTAACGGGACGGACCTGGCGACCGGATATACGTCATTTGGTCTCTCCGACCCGATCGAAGCGGTGCCGGAGGCGAAGGGATGGGCGGGGGCGGCCGGCGCGATCTGGTCGACACCGACCGACCTCCTCACCTGGGACCTGTCGCTGCTGAATCACACCTTGATCTCGCCCGCGTCGTATGCCGTGTTGACGACGCCGCAGCATCTCACCGACGGGCGTTCGAGCGGTTACGGCTGCGGCGAGGGGATCAACGATCGCGGCAACGCGGTGACCTTCTCTCACGGCGGCGCGGTGTCGGGATTCGTCGCGCAGAACACGATCATTCCGAACACCAAATCAGCGCTGGTCGTTCTCTCCAACAGCGACTTCTCACCGGTTGGCGCGCTGAATCAGGAGCTGCTCGCGAAGCTGTTGCCGAGCGTGGACGTGCCGGTGGTGCACGGAGCGTCGGCGCTCGACGCGGCGAAGAAGTTCCTCACGGAGCTGGAGCAGGGTCGCGTCGATCGTACTACCGTCTCGCCGGACTTCGATGCGTATCTCACAGCTGACAAGATCGCGACCGCGCAGAGGTCGCTGAGGGCTCTCGGGCCCATTTCGAACATTCGTATCGCGAACGTGGGAGAGCGAGGCGGACTGGAAGTCGCCACGGTGCAGTTCAACGTCGGCTCGACGACGGCGCGCGGGCTGATGTATCGGACGCCCGAGGGGAAGCTCGAAGAGTTCTTGTTCTCGAGGAGCTGAGCGAGGGACTAGGGGCTAGGGGAATGGGGGCTAGGAAGCGACTCCAGCCCCATTCCCCTAGCCCCTAACCCCTAGCCTCCTACAGCGGATGTCCGATCTCCCAGTGATGGCCGAACGGATCGACGACACGGCCCATGCGCCAGCCATGCCCCTCGTTGACCGGATACACCTCCTTCGCCCCGGCGGCGATCGCGCGCGCGAACATCGCGTCGGGGTCCGCCACGGTGAGAATCAGACGCGTCGTGGTACCGCGCGTCGTCTCGGGGCTGAAGTTCCCGTGCTCCGGAGACTCGTCGGCAAGCCAGAACTCGGCGCCGTCGATCGAGAGCCGCGCCACGACACCGTCGCCCGCATCCATCCGGTAAGCCTCGACCGCTCCAAAAGCGGATTTGTAGAACTCGAGCGCGCGCACACTGCCGCGCACCGAGAGCCAGGGCGCGAGCGTCGTTTGAATCAATGATGGAGACTGGGGGGCCATGGTACCTCCACCGTCAACGTGTGAGACGCGGGATCATGAGAATAAGCCTACCGCGCGCGCCGCCGCCACCAGATCGTGTAGACGATCGCATTGAGGACGAGGACGCCCGCGCCAAGCCAGAGCTGAATCTCGCGCGTGAGCCCGTTCGGATAGATCACCGCCGTCACGTAGTGCGCGATGAACCCACCGCTGTAGCCCGCTTCGCCCCCGCGATGCCGGAGCCAGTTCTCGAGTGGCGTGAGCGGACAGATGAATCCGACGAATTCGATCGTCGCGCCGTACAGGGCGATTGGAATATGCAGCCACGCGAGCCGCGGCCATCGGAGCACAAGGAGCGCGCCGATGGCCACGAATAACACAAAGCAGAGATGAAAGACGAGTACGGCGTCGGCGGCGATGCGATAGAGCATTAGTACCTACATTGGCGATCCTCCTACGCTCACGCCACCTCTGCGATACGCGAGTCTCCAACAACAGCGCGTGCCGGGCGAGCAGCGATCGCGTCGACAATGCGCTTCGCGTCGCGGCCGACGCCATTGATCATCGTCGAGGACATCGAATACTGGAACATCAGACCCACGAATGACACGCCTGGATCCCGCGTGAAGCCGCCTCGTTCGTCGAGCTCACCAGTCTTGCCGAATATCGGAAGGTCGATCCAGGAGAATCCGGCCCGGTAGCCGGTGCTCCAGATGACGTTCGCGACGTCGAGCGACCTGCCGTCGCTCAACATCGGACGACCGTCGCGCACACCCTGCGTTCGCGGCACTCGTTGAATGCCTGCTGCGACGAGATCGGATGGCTTCACGCGAATGAGTGGGCCGCCCTGGGACAACACCTTCCGCCGAACGCGACGGCCGATCGGCGTTTCGATCGTGAGCACGTGGTGAAAAATGAATCGCAGCAGAATCGGCTTCAGGATGTAGTGCGCGAGAGTGCCGTCGAATTTGAAGGGAAGGTTGCCTGGATGTCGCCCCGACAGCCACACCTCATGGCCGGCCTTCGCGCGCGCGATGTCGAGCGCGATCTCGGCGCCAGAGTTCCCCGCGCCGACGACGAGCACGCCGCCGGGCTGCAGCTGCGCCGGGCTGCGATAGTCGCGCGACTGAATCTGCCTAACGTCGCTCCCGAGCTCCGCGGCAAAGGGCGGAGTCACTGGCTCCTGAAAGGTGGCCATCGCGATCACGACGTTGTTCGCCTCGAAGCGTCGCAGACCCGCGTCGATGATGTGTACACCTTGCCCTCCTTCGACAGTCGGACGACGCGCGTGTTCGTGATAACAGGAAGCTGGAATCGCTTCGCGTACGCCTCGAGGTAGTCCGCCATCTCGTCCTTCGTCGGATACGCGCGCGACGCTGCCGGGTAGGGCATTCCAGGAAGCCCATCGAATCCCGACGACGTGAACAGTCGGAGAGAGTCCCAGCGCTTGCGCCAGCTGTCGCCGACACGCTCGTTCGCGTCGAGAATCACGAACGATCTCCCGTGCTGAGCGAGATAGTAACCGACGGAGAGCCCTGCCTGGCCGGCGCCGATCACGATGGCGTCGTAGCGCCTTGCCGTGAGAAGCCGTGTGCCCTTGTTCGTTTGCATCGATCTACCCTGGAGATGATTTGACGGCAGGATAGACCGGCCACGCGCGCCCCGCATCGAGCGAAATACCCAGACGTCGCCAGCGCGACGCATGGGTATTTCTATGTACGCCGCGCCATGAGCCCATGCTCGTGCGCGTACGCCGTCGCCGCGGCCCGGTTGGAAACGCCGAGCTTGGTGAAGATGTTGCTCACGTGGCGCGCGACGGTTTTCTCGCTGATGCGGAGCGCGGCGGCGATCGCGCGATTGGTCTTGCCCGTGGCCATGAGCCGCACCACCTCGATCTCGCGCGACGTGAGGGTCGAGTTCTCACGTCGCGCGCCGCGCAGGAGCTCGTTCACGCGCGCGATGTCCGGCTTGGCGCCGAGCTGCTCGAACACCTCGTACGCCGCCTCCAGCTCGGCGTCCGCGGCGTCCGTGTCGCCGAGCGCGCGGCAAGCGAGACCGGTCAACACGCGTGCGCGCGCCGCCTCGTATGGCGCGCGCAACGACCGCCAGGTCGCGGTTGCCGTACGAAGACTCGTGAGCGCCGACAGCGGATCACCGCCGGCGAGCGCGACCCCGGCCGACGCGCTCGCCGCGTAGGCGGCGAGGACTGGCGTGGAGATTCGGCGGGCGATCTCCGCCAACTCGTCAGTCGCCTGTTTCGCGGCTACTAAATCGTTGCTCGCGAGCGCGATCTCGACGAACGCCGGTAAGAGCCGTGAGCGCATAGGCCACATCCGCGCCTCGCCGACAGCACGGCAAATGCACGATTCTGCCGCCGAGACCTGCCCCTGCGCCAGGCGCAAGAGAGCGAGTCCCGGCTGTGGATCGCGCCCCGCCCGAGCCGCTGCGTGAAATGCCTCATCGGCGTCGCTGAACGCGCCGCGCACGCGGTGCCCCTCCCCGATCTGATACCAAGCGCTGCCGATGCCGCTCCCACCAACGCCGTTTGCGGGCGTCTGCTCGAACCACTCTCGAGCGCGCAGCGCCTCCGATTCCGCGACGGACCATTCGCCACTCATGCGGATGATCTCGGAGCGATTGATAAGGCAGTGTCCGCGATACGGAATCGCATCGGGTTGCGTATCACACCATTGTTCGAGTGCCTCGGTCCATTCCCGCGCGCGGCCGAGGTCGAACATGTCGTTGCAGGAGGCGATCGCGCTGCAATAGATGTCGCCGACGAAGAGTGGCGAAACGTCTCCGGATACTAGCGCGACGAGCGTTTCGTCCATGAGCGTTGCGCCACGCGCCGTGTCGCCGGCGAAGACGAGCGTGCGCCCGAGGCCGTGCCGCGAGAGGGCGACGAGGTCGTTGTCGCCGAACCGCGCGCCGATGCTCCCCGCCTCACTGAAGAGTCGTTCGGCGGTCACGACGTCTTCCTCCATGCCGTGGCGCAGCGCCTCGGTGAATCGGAGGTAGCCGCGCTCGACGCAATCGTAACTCCCCGAGTCGAGCAAACGCCTCGCGCGGGCGGTCCAGCCGGCGGCCTGACCGATGTTGCGCCTAACGAGCAGGCCGAAGGAGAGCCAGAAGGCGGCGCGCGCGGCGCCGGGCACGTCCCCCGCTTCGGCGGCGGCGTGGTGCGCGCGGTCCCACGCGTTGTTGCTCGCCGCCCATTGTCCGACGAGGTGCGCGGAGCCGGCAAGACGCGCGAGGTCCGCGACATCGAGACGCGTCGCGCGGTCGGCCGCCGTGAGTTGCGTGTACGCCTCCTTCCACGCGCGCCGTGCGAAGGCGTCGCGTCCACGTTCGAGCGCGGCGGTGGGCGAGAGGTCCGGTGTCGTCGTTAGCGACGTGCGGTGCGCGGTCGCGTCGGGCATGCTCGAAAGCTACACCTACAGGTGCCGTTGAACGCGACACGGCTGCCCGAACGCGAGTGTGTTGGAGGGGAGATCGCTCGTCACGAGGCTCCCCGCGCCGACGGTGACGTTATCCCCGATCGTCACGCCGGGCATCACGATCGTCCCCGCGCCAAGCCAGACATTGTCGCCGATCCGAATCGGACGGGCGAGCGTGCGATAGGGTGACACGTTAGGCAGCCGATCCTCGTACGGGACGATCCGCTCCGCGGCGCCAAGCGGGTGCGATGCGGTGAGGAGCTGGACGCCGGGCCCGATGAGCGCATTCTCACCGATGCGGATCTCAGCTGAATCGAGAAAGACGCAGTTGACGTTCACGAAAGACGCGGCGCCAACGTAAACGTGAGTGCCGTAGTCACAGAAGAAGGGTGGCTCGATCCACACGCCGTCGCCGACGCCGCCGAGGAGATGGGAGAGCACGTCGTGACGACGCGCGCTATCGGTCGACGGAACGGCAGCAAACTCGGCGAGAAGCGCGCGGGCGCGATGCGCCAGCGCGAGCAGCTCCGGGTCACGCGAATTGTACGCATCCCCGCGGAGCATGCGGTCGTGCTC
>DATEHJ010000380.1:0-3545 GCA_035279645.1 Gemmatimonadaceae bacterium | reverse complement strand
ATCGGCAATCCTGTCATATGGCCGACAATGCCTAACGCCACACGGAGCCAATGGCAGGATTGTCTATAGTGCCCCGGAGGGTCCCCCGCCCGCGATCACATCGACCGCGACTCCGCTTGCCATCAAACCGCCGAGCGGAGCACATTATTCCTATGTCTGCCGTTAAGCGCCGCTGGACCGCCGTTGTTGCTCTTGCTTGCCTCGCCGACTGCCGCGGTGCCGTCTCGTCGGAGCCCGCGGTCGTTCCGAGTGCCGTTCCAGTCGATCACGTAATTCTTGCCATCGACTCGCTGGACCGCGGAATTGAGTTGCTGCGTAACGCGACTGGTATCACGCCCATGCAAGGTGGTGTGCACCCCGGCCGAGGGACCCAAAACGCGCTGCTCGGCCTTGGGCAAGGACGGTACCTCGAGCTGATCGCCCCCAACCCTAACGACACAGCGGCGAGCGCGCGCGCGACCGCATCAGCACGAAGCGCCTACTATAGACAGTTCAGGAGACTCACTCCTGTTGGTTGGGCCGTTCACGTAAGTGACATCGGTGCGGAGCGCGCGCGGCTTTTGCGAGCGGGCTTGCGTCCAGGACCTATCACTCCCGGCTCGCGCGCGACGGGTGATGGCCGATTGCTGCGGTGGCAGACGGTCAATCTTTCGGGGCAGGAACGCGGTGTCGTCCCGTTCGTTATCGCGTGGGATCCGGCGACTCCACATCCCTCAGCAACGGCACCGGCAGGATGCACGCTTTCCGGCTTACAGATAGTGAGCCCGACCGCCGACTCACTACGCAGCGCTTTCGTCCGTGCCGGCTGGCCAGTGAGCAGCGTGCGTGGCGCAACGGAGCATCTGGAGTTGACGCTCGCGTGTGCCGGCGGCGCGCGCCATTTTCCCTGACACACGGTAGGCTTCTCGATCCCGCCGGAGCGAACATATGGAACGTCTGCTCGCAGATCTCCGAGTCGCACTTCGCCGAGTGCGCGCGCGCGTCGGCTTCACCTTTGTCGCCGTGCTGTCCCTGGCGCTCGGCATCGGGGCGAATACCGCGATCTTCAGCCTCGTCGACGCCATCCTGCTGAGGCGCGCGCCGGTGCCTAACGCCGAGCGCGTCGCGGAGATCTACCAGAAGCAGCCGGATTTCGCGTGGGCTCCGTTCTCGTATCCCGACTATCGCGATTTCCGCGACGCGACGCGTCCAGTGTTTGCTCAGCTGTCGCTGGCGCGCTTCGCGGCTGCCTCACGCGACATGGGCGATCACGTCGAGCCGATGATGGGCGAGATGGTGAACGGTGATTACTTCCCATTACTCGGGATCAGGCCAGTGATTGGCCGACTGCTTGGCCCGGAAGACGACATCTCGCCAGGCGGGCACGCGGTGATCGTGATCTCATTCGAGTATTGGCAGCGCGCCTTTAATGGCGATGTGCACATAGTCGGGAGACCGCTTCGTCTTGCAGGCCGCGACTACACGGTTGTGGGCGTCGCGCCGAAGTCATACGTGGGCACCGTGGCCGGAATCGCGCCGTCGTTCTACGGCTCGATTCAGATGGTGAACGAGATCCAGGGCGGCGGCACGGACGAGTTCACGGAGCGCAGCAACCATTCGAGCGTTCTCAAAGTGCGACTCGCGCCGGGTGCATCGATGGCGCTGGCACGCGCGGTCGCGGTGCGCTTCACCGCCGACATGCAGAAACGCTACCCGAAGGAATGGGCGGGCTCGTCGCTGATCGTCGTGCCGATGAAGGAGATCGCGGTCAATCCCATGCTCGACAGTGTCGTCGTGCCGGCGGTGGGAGCGCTCATGGTCGTCGTCGGCCTCGTACTCCTCGTCGCGTGCGCGAATCTCGCCAGCTTCCTCTTGGCGCAGGCGCGGGATCGCCAGCGGGACATCGCGATCCGTCTGGCGATCGGGGCGAGTCGTCGGACGCTCGTTCAGCAACTTTTAACCGAATCGCTCCTGCTTGCGATTGTGGGAGGCGTCGCCGGGGTGCTTCTCTCGCGCCTTGCCCTCACGATGCTCCTGGGCGCCAACCTGCCGCTCCCGCTTCCGATCTCGCTCGACGTCTCACTCGACGTGCGGGTCCTCACCTTCGCGATCGTCGCCTCGGCGGTCGCGGGCGTCCTCTTCGGCCTCGTGCCGGCGCTCCAGGCGACGCGGCCGTCGGTGATCGAGTGGATCAAGAACGAGAACGTCGGCGGCGGGCCCAAGCGACGCCTAACGATGCGCAACGCGCTCGTCATTGGCCAGGTCGCCGTGTCGCTGCTGCTGGTCGTGACGGCGGCCCTTTTTCTTCGGAGTTTACAGGCACACATGAACGTCGATCCTGGCTTCGGCAAAGCGCCGGCAGCCATGGTCTGGTTCACGATTCCCGCGGACAAGTTCGACTCCACGCGGCGGCTCGCGCTGCTCGACGAGATCGAGAGGCGCAGCGCCGCGATTCCCGGTGTTCGCTCGGTTGGCGTGACCGACAACATCCTGCTCAATCCGCTGAGCCAGCAGGGCAAGCGGATCAACGTGGCCGGCTTCACGCCGCCCAAGGGACAGCTGGGCTTCGATATCGACTACGCCGTCGCCGATTCCGGCTTCTTCGACGCGGCCGGCGTGACCATTCTGCGCGGACGGAACTTCACCACCGCCGATGGTCCCACTGCACCGCGCGTCGCGATTATCAACGAGGTGATGGCTCAGCGCTTCTGGCCGAAGCAGGACGCGATCGGCCAGACCTTTCGTTCCGACACGACGACGTTCCGCGTGATCGGCATCATACGGAACACGAAGGTTCGCTCGTTAGGCGAAGCGCCACGGGGCTTCATCTTCGGCGCCTACCGGCAGCAATTCTCGAACTATCCCGAGCTCGTCGCCCGCACGGACGGCAACGCGGAACGGTTCGTAGTGCAACTGCTCGGCGCACTGCGGGAGAGCTCTCCCGATCTCCTCCTGCTGCAAGCGAAAACACTGTCGAGTCATCTCGCGGCAATGGTGCTGCCGGCCCGACTCGGCGCGATCGCGTTCTCCCTCTTCGCCGGGCTCGCGCTGGCGCTGGCGGTGCTAGGTGTGTACGGCGTGGTCAGCTACGCCGTCGCGCGGCGGACGCGCGAGGTGGGGATCCGGCTCGCGGTCGGGGCGTCGCCGACGGGAGTCGTTCGGCTCCTGATGCGCGAGGGGATGACGCTCGTCGTCATCGGCGCCGCGATCGGCCTGGCGTTAGGCATCGTAGCGACGCGACTGCTCGAGGCACTCTTGTTCGGCGTGCGGGCGGGCGATCCGCTGACGTTCGTCGGAGCGCCAGTGCTCTTGCTTGCGGTGGGCGCCGTCGCGTCGCTCCTGCCGGCGCGACGCGCGAGCCGTATCGATCCGGCCAGAGTGCTCAAAACCGAGTGACTGCTATCCTCGTAATGTGATCGCGGGCGGGGGATCCGCAGGGGCAGCTATCGGCAATCCTGCCATTCGGTCGCGGACGCCTAACGCCGCACGGAGCCAATGGCAGGATTGTCTATAGTGCCCCGGAGGATCCGCCGCCCGCGATCACATTAAGAGGGGCCCCGAAGGAC
>DATEHJ010000379.1:0-5465 GCA_035279645.1 Gemmatimonadaceae bacterium | reverse complement strand
CGAAGATGGTCACCGACTGAGGGAACGCCCGCACGAACTGCTGCGCTCCCTGAACGTCAATGTCCATCACCACGTGCTTGCCCGCTCCCAGCACGCGCTGCACCTCTGAGCGCAAGGTGCCGTACATGTTGTCGTGCACCCGCGCCGACTCCGCGAATTCGCCGGCATCCCGCCGGTGCTCGAACTCGGTAGGGGACAGGAAATAATAATCCTTCCCGTCCACTTCTCCGACCCGGGGGGCCCGCGTCGTACACGACACCGAGTACCCCAGGTCCATGCGGCGGCGCAGCAACTCCCTGGCAATTGTGGTCTTCCCGCCGCCCGAAGGCGACGAAAGAATGATTGGGAACGGATTCACTCCAGGTTCTCCACCTGCTCCCGAATCCGTTCCAACTCCTCCTTGATGTCAAGCACGTCTCGAAGCATAGCCGCGTCGTTGGCCTTGCTCCCTGTCGTGTTCGCTTCTCGCAGAAGTTCCTGCAGCAGAAAGCCCAGCCGCTTCCCTACTCCCTCGCTCGGCGCGTTCTTCAGGGTCGCTCGAAATGCGTCGAGGTGCGATTTAAAGCGCGAGACCTCCTCGCTCACATCCAAACGATCCGCGAGGACAGCGATCTCCTGCGCCAGCCGCTGATCGTCGAGTGCCACGCCGCTAGCCAACTCCTGCACGGCTTGACGCAACCGATCGCGCTGCTCGATAAGTCGCTCGGGGGCTCGCGCCGCGATGCGGCCCACCGCCTCGGCTATCGACTCCAAGTGCTCCGAGAGATATGTGCTCAAGCGCTCGCCCTCGGCCACTCGCATCGCGTCGAGAGCCGCGAGGGCGCGCGACACGATCTCGAGCAGATCCTGCGCGCTGCCGGCGTTGTCTGCTTCGTCCTCGCGCGAGCCGAGGACGTCAGGCATCCGCAAAATTGTTCCAACGTCCAGGGCCGGATCGAGCCCATATCGCTGCTGCAGATCGCGCAGCTGCGACACGTACGCCCCGAAGCGCCCTTCATCGATGCGTCCTTCCGACTGCTCGCGCGCGATGCGCGCGACGAGCGTCACGTGTCCGCGACTGACACTCCGGCGCATCGTGTCGCGGACCTCGCCCTCCCACTTTCCAAAATCCGACGGGAGCTTGATCGACGGATTGAAGAACCGGTGATTCACGGATCGCACTTCGACAGCAACCAGCGCCCCGCCGACTTCACCTTCCGCGGATCCGAAACCGGTCATGCTCCGTATCATGGGCAAGCGCCTATCCTACGAAGCGACAACAACCTTGTCAATTCCAAAACTCCCAGCGCACTCCGTAAAACTGATTCAGTCGCGGCATGAGGTAGCCCGGCACGAGCTCGTACTGGTCGCCGCGAATATTCCGGAACTGATACGAGAGAATCGCGCTGACGATCTTGATCTCGAGATGGAAGTTATAAACTCGCGAATCGGGCACCGGCACGATCTGGAACGCGCCCGCCGACGGGGTAACCGGATACAGCGTTCGCGATCGATACTCGTGGGTCACGGCCGCGAGAATGCTGAAGTTTCCACTCGGAAAGCGACTCAACCAGTTCGTCCTGAGGTATAGCTGACTCAGAGTCTGGTAGCGTGGGCGATAAAACCCAGTCGTGTCGTTCCACCGAATCGCCATCGCGTCCACGCCGAACGCCTTATACAACGACCCAGTGGCGCGGGCCATGAAGCCCGTTACCGCCGGTTCCTCGACGGCGATGTACGGCTTGCCGAACACCTGAGGGGGCACGAGGAACACGCTGTCACGTCGTATCAGGCCACCGCCGAGCCACAGATTGAAAACGCGAATCGCTGCCTCGGCGCGCAGGAAATTGCTCCTCGTGTTCAGGAGGCTATTGCTCGTCGAATCGAACTGACGGTCCGTACTCGTCCCTACCGCGCCGATGAACGTGATGAAAGGCAGCGGCGTTAGGCTGCCGACGACCTCAGCACGATTGAGAGAATCGGGTCCCCGACCTTCGGCAAAGCCGTACACCGCCAGCGGTCCCGTGTAGAACTCCACTCTGCCCGAGGGCGTCCAAAGCCTTTGGCCATCGCCGACGCGATAACGCTCCGTCGCGTCGAATCGCAGCGGGCCGAGGGTAAATCCTCCAGAAAGCACGTACTGAGCGCGGAACAGCGTCGTGTCCTTCACCGTGTCGGTAGTCGTCGTACCGAACGTGCTCGTCGAGCCGTGTGAGATGGTGTAGCCTAACGAGCTCGCCATCGCTTGCAGCCAGGGGCCGTGCTCCGGATCGCCATAGCCCGCGCGCACGTAAGCGTCGGTGCGCGCGGCTTGAAGCGACGGCACGCTGTCGACGATGGTGCTTCCGCGAATCGCCTGTGGAATGATCTCTCCACGATTCCGGCTGTTGCGCATTATGTACGCGTCAACGCTCCAGCCGTGATTGGCCCAACCCACGCGCCCCATGAGGGCGAGCGCGTCGCTGCTCGGACTGGTGCGTCCGGGGGGCGTCGTCCCGTACTGCTGCGCACCCAGCTGCACGCCCTCGCCCCCGCCAAACCGTTTCCCGAAGAAGCCTCGGTACAGATTGGTCTGCTGGTCGCCCGTGCTGACGTCGGTCCGGGTGTACGGCGTGGTTCGGTCGACGCGCCAGGTGCGCATATAGACGCGCACCTCTGTCACGCCCCAGTCGATACGCAGCTCTTCCAGCGGCCAGAGCTGGACCTGCGAGAGATCGAGGACGTGGCCCGTCCGCGGATCAATCTCGTCGTATTCGACATTGTCCGAGAAAACGCGAACGCGCCTAACGTCTCCCATGTACGCGGAGACCATGGGCGAGGCGATCCATCCCGAGCGCAGCCCGGTGATCCCAGGCACGCGGTCGAGCAGATCCTGCAGCGTCACGGCGCCGCTCGCGAAGAGAGCCAGCCGATCGTAGATGAGGCTCTGCCCGATCTGAATCGGAATCGGCATCGGCGCTCGTGTGTACGGCCGCTGGATCGAGTCGGCCACGGCCGGCCTCGGGTGTAGTGAGTCGCGCTTCGCCAATGTGTCGCGTAACGTCGAGTCGGCGGTCGGGCGCGCCGGGACCTTGATCGTCGTCGTGTCCTTCTTCGCGCGACTGGTGTCAGCCTGCGCTTCGGCCGAGCGGTGCAAAACGGCCCCGACCGTCAGGCCGAGGCCGACCATCATGACGAGACTTCCACTCCGAGGGATCAGCGCGTCCGTCCTCGCACGAATTCGACGAACGTCCCCACGGGAACGCCAGTCGGACCTCGTGGGATCGTGCCGAGGTCTGATTCCGTATATGCCGTACCCGCGATGTCGAGGTGGACCCACGGATACGATTCGGCGAATTCCTTCAGGAAAAGGGCGGCGGTGATCGTACCTGCCGGGCGCCCACCGGAATTCTTGATATCCGCGACGTCGGACTTGATGAGCTCTTTGTAGTCATCCCACAGCGGCAACGGCCATCCAGGCTCACCGGCACGCTTCGCCGCGTTGAGCACTTCTTGCACGAGCGCGTCGTCGCTGCCCATCACACCGGTCGCCGTATGGCCTAACGCGATGACGCAGGCGCCCGTGAGCGTTGCCGCATCGATCACCGCCGCCGGCTTGTAGCGCGCCGCGTACGCCAGGACATCCGCGAGTACCAAGCGACCTTCCGCGTCGGTGTTGATGATCTCCACGTACTTCCCGTTGCTCGCCTGAACGACGTCGCCGGGTTTCACCGCCGTGCCCGACGGCATGTTCGTCGTCGCGCCGATGAGCCCTATCACGTTCACCTTCAGCGCGAGTCGACCGATCGTCTCCATGGCGCCGAGAACGCCGGCCGCGCCGCACATATCGAACTTCATCCACTCCATGCCCTGCGCGGGCTTGATGGATATACCCCCAGAGTCGAAACAAAGTCCCTTCCCCACGAGACCGACCGGCGCCTGGTCACGGGGACCGCCGCGGTACTCGAGGACGATCAGCTTCGGATCCTCGGGCGTTCCCTGGGCAACGCAGAGAAAGCTGCCCATCTTCTCGCGTTCCATCTCCGCGCGTCCCAGCACGGTGACGGTCATACCATACCGTTGGCCGATCTCACGCGCCGTGTCGGCGAGATACTCTGGCGTGCAGATATTGCCGGGCAGCATACCGAGTCGCCGCGCCAACGAGTGTCCGTCGGCGATCGCGCGGCCCGTGGCGGCGCCGCGCTCCACCGCCGCCCCACTGCCGAGGATGACAGCCTCTTCGAGCGGATCGCGAGCGTCTTCGGCGGGTGGCGGAGTTTTAAGCTCTTTAAAGTCCCATGCCCCCGCGTTCAAGCCCACGACGATCGCTTCCGTCTCCGCTTCGGTGAGCGCGCCGGCGAAGAATGCCAGCCGTCGCACACCGAACTTCCCGGCTTGCCGGCTCGAGAAGGCCGCGGCGCGACGAAGTGACGCGGTGCGGTCTTCCGCCTTCCCCAATCCGACGAGGAGCACGCGCTCGACGCCCGCCGCCGCGCTCGAGAGATGCAGCATCTCGTCGCGGCCGCCGCGGAACTCGCGGCGCTCGAGCGTCCGTCGAAGGATGCCGCCGAGACGTCGGTCGAGTGGGTTTAGAGTATCATCAACGCCGGGGCTCGACGGCAGGGTAACAACGAGCAGCGGCGTATCGAGCGCACCGAAGTCGGCGGCGCGCACCGAGAGAGCAAGGCTCATGTAGATGGTACGGAGTGAGGCGCGGAGGGGCGATCTATCACGACCCCATCCCTTTGATTACCTGGTTGCCGAATTCCGACGTCGAAACCTCGGTCGATCCAGGCATTTGACGCGCGAGATCGTAGGTAACTCGTCGCGAGCGAATCGCGTTCTCGATCCCTCGCGTGATCAGCTCCGCGGCCTCCGTCCAGCCCATGTACTCGAACATCATGATCCCGGAGAGGATCACACTTCCCGGATTGATCTTGTCGAGATTCGCATATTTTGGCGCGGTGCCGTGGGTCGCCTCGAATACGGCGAGGCCGTCGCCGACGTTCCCTCCCGGCGCCATACCGAGCCCGCCGACTTGGGCTGCGGCTGCATCCGACACGTAGTCGCCGTTCAGGTTCGGCGTTGCAATAACAGAATACTCATCGGGACGCAGCAGCAGCTGCTGGAACATCGAATCGGCGATGCGGTCCTTCACGACCACGGCGTCGGCGCGAGCTGCGGCCCCGCCCTTCGACAGGTCGGCCTCGCTCACCGTGGTCTCGGCGTACTTCGTTCGCGCGAGGTCGTAGCCCCAGTCGCGGAACGCGCCCTCTGTGAACTTCATGATGTTCCCCTTGTGCATCAACGTCACCGAGGGGAGGCAATGCTTCAGTGCATAACGAATCGCCATCTCGATCAGACGCTTCGATCCGAACTCGGACATCGGCTTGATGCCGAGTGCCGAGCCCTCGCGGATCTCCACATTGAAGTTCGAGACGAGGAAATCACGAACCTTCTTGGCGTCCGCACTGCCGGCCTTCCACTCGATGCCCGCGTACACATCC
>DATEHJ010000378.1:0-2738 GCA_035279645.1 Gemmatimonadaceae bacterium | reverse complement strand
AAGAACCCAATTATTTCAGCGGGCTTAGCTCTCTCCCTTCCGCGTGGCGGCGTTGATCTGCTTGCGTCGGTCATCGATCTTGGCCGACTGCCTAACGTCCTGCAGATACATCTGCACACGCTGCTGGGACAGCTGCTGCATGCGCAACTGCCGCTGCTGCGCCTTCTGCTTCTCCCACGACGCGCTGTCGGCCTGGACCTTCTTGTCGAGCCGCACGACGAACATCCCGTCCGATGTACGCACCGGGGCGCTCACCGCTTGTACGGGAAGCCCGAACGCAGCGCCGATCGCCTCGTTGAACTGGCCGATCCCCGGCACGAAAGTGCCGCGTGTGAACATCGGCGATTGCTGCACCTGAAGCGACTGCGCCGTCGCCGCGGCTTCGAGACCACTCGCTGCGGCGGCGTCCGACAGCTTCTGCGCCTTCGGCGCCAACGCGTCGAGCGCGCGAGTCCGCGCGACTTCCTGCCTGACGAGTGGTTTCACATTCTCGAACTTCGGGTCGCCGCCTTGCGCGATCGAATCGAGCCGTGCGAGGTAGTAGCCCGTCTCGTCGTCGAAGAGCTCACTCGTCTCGCCAGGGTGTGCCCCGCCAAACGCCCAGGCACTCACACTCGGAATCGAACGGCCCTGGTACGCCGCGGGCTCGTCTTCCATCGCCACAACCTTGAGAATCGTTAGCCCGAGCTTCTTCGCGGCGGTGTCGAGCTTCGCCCCCTGCTCGCTCGTCGCCGCCGTCTTGGTCAGCTCGTCCGCTTCCCGGTCGATGCGCGCCTCGTTCGAGTCGCTGGGCTGAATGCGCAGAAGAATGTGATGCAGTGTGAGCGTATCGCCCTTCTTGTCGTCGACCTTGATCAGGTGATAACCGAACGGCGTGAGCACCGGCTGCGAGATCTCACCTACCTTGAGCGCGTACGCGGCCGTCTCGAAGGGAGCGACGAAGCGACCCTTGCCCCCCTTGCCAAGATCTCCACCTCTGGCGCCAGACACCGTATCGGCCGACTCGCGCTTGGCGACGTCTTCGAACTTGGCGCCGCCGAGGATCTCGTTGCGCAACGCAATGGCGTGATTGCGAACCAGCGCGCTATCCGCGGCGGAAACGACTCGAGGAATCTCGACGACCGACAGCACCGCGCGTCCTGGCCGGCGAAACTCTTCCTTGTGCTTGTCGAAATACGCGCGAAGATCCGTCTCGGGAATCGACTTCGCAAGCGCCGTGTCGGCTTGCGGCCGGAACGCGACGAAGCTCACCTGCGCGCTGTCGTGCTGGTCGCGCCAGATGCGCCAGAGCTCAGCATCCGTGACATAGATCCCGGTCGAGATCTGATCGATCAGCTTCCGCTGCGGGATCTCACTCCGGTAGTACTGCTCGAGCCCCGCGAGAATACCCGACTGCTTCGCATAGGAGCTGGCAAGCAGACGTTGATACTTCTGCATGTCGAATTGCCCGTCCGTCTGCAGCTCGGGCGCCGACTGCACCCACGGTGGCGGCGCGAACTGGGCGTACTGCTTGATCTCGTCGTCCGTGACCACGATGCCGCGGCGTTCGTACTCCTGTTGGAGTAAAACGTCCATCACCATGCGGTCGAAGGTCGAGTTCTGGACTCGGCGAACGTCGTCCTCCGACAATGTGCGGCCGGTGCGCTGTTGCTCCTGCTGAACCGCGTCCTGATACTGCTTGACGTATTCGCTGTAGTTGATCTCGTGACGATTCACCACGGCGACCGCGGTCGTGGAGGTCACGCTTCCACGACCGAGCAGTCCGGATGTCTGAGCGAAGAGAAAGCCACCAATAAATGTGAAGGCGATGATGCCCCACACGACGATGACGAAACTCGCGCTCCGCATTTGTCGCAGCACGCGGCGGTACTCCTAAAAAGGCGAGAAAAAAGGCAGGTCGAAGCTGTGAAAAGTACGAGCGGTAATGAGGTAAAATCAAGTGAGCGCGGCACTTCCTGATTGACTTGTTCACTCGGCGGAATGTATTTTCACCTTCCCGCCAGCCTCCCCAGCAGACAAATCGGGCACAAACTAAATGGCCGGTCCTTCTCGTATCGACGAGCTCCGGAAAAAATTCGACGAGAATCCTCGCCGGTACTTTGCGCCCCTCGCAAACGAATACCGGAAGCTCGGCGATTTCGAACAGGCCATCTTCATCTGCCAGGAATTTCTGCCGCAGCAGCCTGGTCACATGAGCGGCCACATCGTGTACGGCCAGGCTCTGTTCGAAACTGGCCGCCACAACGAGGCTCGTAGCGTTTTCGAGACCGCGCTCGCACTGGATCCCGAAAACCTCATCGCCTTACGCCACCTCGGTGACATCGCCCGAGCCCAGGGCGATACCGAGACGGCCCGAGCATGGTACCACCGGGTCCTCGAATCGGATCCACGTAACGAAGAGATCGCCGGGATACTCACCGCGCTCGATGCGGGCGAGGCCGCGCCAGCCGCCTCTGCGCCTCCAGCGCCTCAACCGCAGCCTGCCGCGGAAGCCGCACCACAGGCTGCCTCGACGCCGGTTGTGTCACCTCCGAACCCGGTTGTCGCCGACGCCGATAGTCGTTTCGCACCGCCGCGCCCCCTCCCCCCGTCTGCCCCAGCTCCCACACCCGACCCCATCGTCAGCGACCCGCTCACGTCGCCTCCGCCATCCGAGAGCAATTTCGACGACATCGCCAAACTCTTCACGACGGCCGCGCCCAGCCCGACGTCGCATACGGGTCCGCTCGAGCTGATTC
>DATEHJ010000377.1:0-2379 GCA_035279645.1 Gemmatimonadaceae bacterium | reverse complement strand
CGTAATACATCTCGCGCGTATTGTCGGCAGGGACGTTCGAGTCCTGGGCTCCGGTAATCAGCATCAACGGCGTTTGAATCCGATCGGCGAACATGATCGCCGAGTGCTGCACGTACTTTTGCGGCTGCTGCCACAGCGTTGCGCCGAGACGATCCTGGCTTTTCTCGGCAGCATGGACGTTGCGCACCCCCAGGCGCGGGCTATCGGTGTAGAAGCTGATGACGTCAACCTTCCCGGAGATATTGATCGCGGCCTTGAACCGATTGGTTTGCGTGATGAGCAGATTGGTCGCGTAGCCGCCGTAGCTCGTTCCGTGCACACCGAGCCGAGCCGAATCGGCGATCCCCATGTCGATGAGCTTGTTCGCGGCGGCGGTGACCCCTTTGATCCAGGCCTCGCCCGGATAGCCGATGTCGAAGTCCACCGAGGGCTTCACGACCACGTAGCCGTTCGCGGTGAGGACGTTGGCGACCGGATCGAAGGTGTCGTCGAAGAAGTCCTCGTACACGATGAAAATCGTCGGGTAGGCTTTGCCGCGCTCATAGCCGACCGGGTAGTACACGACGGCGTACTTCGAGTGACCATCGGCGTCGAGATAGTTCACGAGCCCGGTTGGTCCGAAGCGCTTTCGCGAGAGCTGCGGATTCGCGTCGACGAGCGGAGTAATCGAGGCGAGGTCGCCGTCGCCGGAATACAGCGCGGCCGGCCGATTGCCCTCGGCCACGGTGAGAACGGCAACGCGGCCGTCCTTCGACAATTGCAGGCCGGAGTAGAGACGTCCGTCGTTGATGAGCGTTTGCTTGCTGCCAGTGGCGCGATCGTAGCGGACGATGCCGCGCTCCCACTTCGAACGTGACGCAACGGTGAAGTAGAGCTTCTTGCCATCGTTGCTCCAGGCGGCGAGTGCGGCTCGGGGGAGGGGACTCGACGCGGAATCGGAGCTCTCGACGATGAGCTGCTTCGCCGCGGCCGGAAGATCGAGAAGCCAGTAGCCCTGCGAGTTCGCGACGACCAGCGCGTCGTTCGCCGGGCTATAGCGAACGACCCGGAATCGCTCTCGCTCGCGCCGGTCGCGCGCCTCACGCGAGGTGTCCTGGGGAGCATCCCCTTTCTTCTCCGCCGGCAGTCCCGCGACCTGTCGCGGCGTCGTATCGGACACCGACGCAACGTAGACGCGTCCCTCCTTCGAGTACGCGTAATGCGCGCCGTCCTCTGACGCAGCAATGGTGACGCCCTTGAGCGTCGGCAGAATCACTCGCGGACGTGCGCATGTCTCGGCTCCCGCCTGGCAACCGATACCGCGCGCCATCAGCTTGTTCTCGGTTCCGAAGATGACGTCGTAGTCGGTCTTCTTGGTGACGTCTTCGCTATAGGTGAGCGTCGTGCCGTCATCGGTGACGTTCCAGTTCGCGACGTCGGTCTCGGGCAAGATCTCGACGGTTTTTGCGGACCCGACATCGTACGCGACGACGCTTCGGACGTTGCCGGCGCGACGGAGCGCCTCCCAGCTGAGAAATGGATTCTCGCTCGACTGCACGAATACGGGGCCGGCGGTCATGATCGCGAACGAATCCTGAACTGCTTTGCGCCAGGCAAGCGCGTGCAACGAATACAGAATCCGCTTACCGTCCGCGGTCCATCGGAGCTCGCTGTTCTCGGCGACGTACTTGCCGGCGGAAACGCCGATAACCGTTAGGCGACCAGTCTCGCGCTCCCACACCGTGGGCTGAAAGACGCCGCTTTTGGGGTCGTACACGAGCATCGCGAGGCGGGAGCCATCCGGCGACCACCGAACGCCGCGGACGTTCCGCTTGTCGGGAAACACGGCGCGGGCCGCGCGCGATTTCGTGTCGATCACCCAGAGTCGCGAGGCGCCCGGACGCACGTAGCTCGGATCGCCATCGCGCCGATAGTCGACGCCGAGCCCATCTCGTCGCGACGCCGACGTCGCGGCAAGCCAGCGCCCGTCGCTCGTTAGGTCGAGCGCAGCGTAGTTGACGACGTCGAGGCCGTCCTCGGCGGTGAAGAGGGAGTCCTTCGCGATCCCGCGCACCGGCGTGGCCGACGCGCCGATCTGGGCTTGGACGGACGATGAGCCGATCAGTACCCCGCCGGCGACGAGGCCACATGTGAGAAGGCGGACTCGGAGTGACATGGACGATCCGCGGGAAGAGGAGACATCGTGCGGCATCGGCGCGAAATTTGGGCAAAAGACGCGAATCGCGGAAGAGTGCTGATCACTTGCCATACAAGTGGCTAGGGGCTAGTGACTAGCGAGTGACTAGTGACTAGTGACTAGTGACTAGTGGTAGCCACTAGCCACTAGTCACTTGCCACTACCACTCTGAGTTTCGACATCACTTCTCGCCTCATGCGACG
>DATEHJ010000376.1:0-2633 GCA_035279645.1 Gemmatimonadaceae bacterium | reverse complement strand
GAATCTTCGAGGTGCAGATCAGCTACAGCGGCCGCACGTACGCCGAAGGGAAGAAGATCAATTGGCGCGACGGAATCGCCGCGTTCTGGCATATCACTCGATTCTATTTCGCGCGATGAGACGCCTGGTTGCAAGTCTTTTCAACCCGTCGCCGCGAATGCGGTGGTGGCTATTCGCCGCCACGCTGGTCCTGCTCGTCGTCGTTTCGTCGGGCATCGGTATCGGCAACGGCTTCGCCTACGACGACGTGTACATCATACAGAAGAATGGGCTGGTGCACTCGCTCCATTCCTGGTGGCACATTTTCGCGCAGACGTACTGGCCGCGTCTCTACGGCAGCGATGGCTACCGGCCGCTGACGATGTTCGCGTTCACGGTACAGTGGGTCATCGGTGGTGGATCGCCGTTGATCTTTCACGCGACCAATATTCTTCTCTACGCCGCGATCACGGTTGTGATCTTCTGGCTCGCCGCGGCGCTTCTGCCGCCGATGGCGGGCTGGATCGTCGCCGCGCTGTTCGCGGTGCACCCGGTACACGTCGAGGCCGTCGCGAACATCGTCGGGCAGTCCGAGCTGTGGGTGGCTCTGCTTCTGCTCGTCGCGGTCGGCATTTACATGCATCCGCGCCTAACGGGCGAACGCGTCACGGTCTGGCGTGGCGTCGCCATCTGTGCCTGTTACGCGGCGGCGCTCTTCGCCAAAGAGCACGCGATCGTGCTACCGGCGTTGCTGGTCGCGGTCGAGGCGACGGTAGCGCGCGACGAACGTCCTTTCCGCACTCGGCTCGCCACCTTGCGACCGCTTCTGCTCTGGCTGACGCTGGTCGCCGTCCTCTACCTCGCGGCGCGGGCGGCTGTGAAGAAGGGGGACATCTCCGGCTTCCAACCGTTCATCGTCTTCCAGGCACTCGATCTGAGCTACGCGAACCGCGTGCTTACGATGATGGGCGTGGTTCCGCACTGGGTGCGGCTTCTCCTCTGGCCAGCGCGCCTGACGACGGAATACGCGCCGCCGTACGTCGACATCGCCCAAGGCCCGAGTCTCGTTCAGCTGCCCGGCCTGTTTCTGCTCGTCGGCATTCTCGGGCTCTGCGTCGCGCTGTGGAGGCAGGGCCGCCCCGGTCGCGTCGCGAGCTTCGGAATCGCCTGGCTGTGCATCACGCTGCTGCCCACGAGCAACTTCATCGTTCCAGCCGGAATCATTCTTTCCGAGCGCACTCTCTTTCTGCCGAGCGTCGGCGCCATGTTGGCGATCGGCGCTCTCGTGCCCTGGCTCGACGCCCGAGTCGCGGCGCTGCGTTCGAATGGTGGGATTCGCAATACTGGGATTGCCGCCATCGCGTCGCTCGTTGGTATACTCGTCGCCGGTTCATGGCGCAGTATCACTCGTACCCCGGTGTGGCACGACAACGAGCGGCTTTTCTCGCAGGCAGTAATCGACTCACCGCGGAGCTACCGCGCGTACTACATGCTCGGCGCCTGGATGTTCGAGACGAAGCGCAAGAAGGAGGGCGAGCATTACTACCGGCATGCGCTCGCTCTCTTCCCGTACGATCCGTTCATGTCCTACAACCTCGCGCTGCAGTATCAAATGAGTGACATGTACGCCGCGGCCATTCCTCTCTATCGGTGGGCCTTCGACATTGCGCCTCGCTTTCGTGAGGGAGAGGGGCGAGAGAACCTCGCTTTATGCCTCATCAACACGAATCAGCCCGCTCTGGCGCGTGAGCAGGCGTTCATCGCGATGCAGTATGGGGGCGCCAACCTGAAAGAGCTCCGTCACATCGTGACGTACTCGGACAGTGTGCTGGGGAAACACTCGCCTAACGCGCGGGCAAAGCGCCCTGGTCTCAGCGCTCGCAAAGTGCTAGGCGGCTCGCAATTCGCTGGAGTAGCAGAAATCACGCGCGCCCCATAAACAATGGGAAAGCATTGCAAGCAAAGGCATTAACAAACTCGTGATCACCTGGTCCCAACGTTGCTTTCAAAGGGAACGCATTTCTGGCGGAGCCTCAGGCTCCCTAATGGTATTCCTCCAAGGAGAGAGACATGCTCCGCAATCGAAAGGGCTTTACGCTCATCGAGCTGCTGATCGTAGTCGTCATCATCGGTATTTTGGCGGCGATCGCGATCCCGAAGTTTGCGAACACGAAGAACAAGGCGTACGTGACGGCGATGAAGTCGGACCTCCGCAACCTCGTGACGGCTGAGGAAGCGTTCTTCTCCGACTCGACGTACTACACGACCGGCACGAACCTCGTCGCGCGCAACAGCTTCAAGAACTCGTCAGGCGTCGGCGTGCCGGCGGTGACGTCGGGTCCTGGCTTCTGGCTGGCGACCGTGACGCACAGCCAGCTGGCCGGTGCGACGTGCGGTATCGGCGTCAACACGACCAACCCGATCATCACGACGGCGGGCGACGGCGAACCGAGCTGCTACGTCCCGTAAGCGTTGAGCGTTATGCGTTGTGCGTTAAGCGTATAAGCGCGAACGCAAACAGCCCCGCGGGCTATGTCCGCGGGGCTGTTTCATTTGACACGCCCAACGCCCAACGCCCACGTCACGTCCCATCGGGCCGGGTCGTCTATGTTCGGAGCCTTCGCCCGATGACATTGCGCACTGCCATCCCCCGC
>DATEHJ010000375.1:0-2744 GCA_035279645.1 Gemmatimonadaceae bacterium | reverse complement strand
CGCTTCGCGTCGCACTGCTGACGCCAGGCTCGATTTCGGATCAATCGTGGAACGGCGGCGCTTATCAGGGCCTCCTGAGGATTCGAGATTCGCTTGGCGCCAAGATCAGCCACATCGAGACTAAGACGCCGGCGGAATTCGAGGAGAATTTCCGGCAGTATGGCAACCAAGGATACGACCTCGTGTTCGGCCACGGCTTCGAGTTCCAGGATGCCGCGCGCGCGGTAGGTCCGGCGTATCCGCGGACGCAGTACGTGGTCACATCAGGCAGTACCGCCGGCGGCAACGTATCTGGAATGGTGTTCGGATTTGCCGAGCCCTCTTATCTCGCCGGCATAATCGCAGGCGCGCTGACCCAATCGAATCGCATCGGTCTCATCGGCGGAACCGAGCTGCCGCCGGTGCGCGAGAGCTTCCGAGCGTTCACGGAGGGAGTTCATAGCGTGAATCCAGCGGCGCGCGTCGTCACCGGCTACATCGGGAATTGGGACGACGTCACCGCCGGCAAGGAACAAGCACTCGCTCAGCTAGCGAGTGGGGTAGATGTCATCTTCCAGAACGCTGACGCGGCCGGCCTCGGCATCTTTCAGGCGGTTCGCGAGGCGAACCATGCGTACGTCTTCGGAACGAACTCGAACCAAAACGACATTGCGCCCGACGTTACCATCGGCAGCGTTGCGATCGATCTGCCGCACGCTTTTCTCACCATCGCGCGCGAGGTTCGCGGCCACAAGTTTACGCCCGGTATCATCATCCTCGGTATGCGCGAGCAAGTCGTTGACTTGATTCTGAACCCTCGCCTCGTCGCGCGAATCCCAGCTGCTACGCGCCACGCCGTCGACTCCGCTCGCGCGCTTATGCGGCAAGGGAAGTTCACCGTACCGAGCACGACGACCGCTACTCGTTAGGCTCGCGCAATGCCTCTCGCGCAGGCACTCGCCGATCGGCTCGACGCTCTGCTCCGCACGCCGGAGATTCCCGATTACCCGGGCGCAATCAACGGCTTGCAACTCGCCAGTCGGCGCGATGTCCGCCGTCTCGCCACCGCGGTCGACTTTTCGACCTTCACCGTTCAAGAAGCGATTCGCGCGCAGGCGAACATGCTGCTGGTGCACCACGGCATGTTCTGGGGCGGCGTGCAACCGATTACGGGAGAGGTGTATCGACGGATCGCGGCACTCGTCGCTAGCGACGTCGCGGTGTATTCCTCGCACCTGCCGCTCGACGTGCATCCGGAACTCGGAAACAACGTTCTGCTCGCAAAGCGACTAGGGCTCGAGCCGCTCGGCGGATTTGCGCGTTTCAAGACGATCGAAGTCGGACTGAGCGGCAGTTCCAATGTACTGACACAAGCCCTGGTCGATCGCGCCTCCGAGTTCGCGGCCGAATGCGGCGGGAACGTTGTCTCTACGCCCCATTCCACCGATCGCCTAACGCGGCAGTGGGGAATCTGTACTGGCGCAGGAGCCGACAGCGATACGCTTCGCGAAGCCGCGGAGCGGGGCATCGACACGATGATCGTCGGGGAGGGCCCGCATCATACGGCCGTTCAAGCGCGCGACCTCGGCATCGTGATCATTTACGCTGGTCACTACGCCACCGAAACGCTCGGCGTTCGCGCGCTCGGGGAGCGCATCGCCTCCGAGTTCGGCATCGAGTCGCGGTTTTTGGACGCGCCGACGGGCTTGTGAGAACGGAGCTGCGGAGCGCGCCGGCGCTGCGCCTCGAGGACATCGCAAAAAACTTTGGGTCGACGCGTGCGTTGGATGCAGCGCGCCTCGTGGTGGCCCCTGGCACTGTGCACGCCGTTCTCGGAGAAAACGGCGCGGGGAAGACCACCCTCATGCGCATTGCCTTCGGTCTCCTGCAACCGGACGCGGGCCGCATCATCCTCGACGACCGTGAAATGCGCTTCGATTCGCCCGCCCGCGCCATCGACGCCGGTATCGGGATGGTTCACCAACACTTCACGAACGTGCCGGCGATGACCGTCGCCGAGAATATCGCGTTAGGCGGGCGTGGTCTGTACTCTCGCGCGAGCGCGGCCGCCGCGGTCCGTGACATTGCGGTGGAGACGCAGCTCCCGCTGGACCCCGATGCGCTCGCGGGGTCGCTAGGCGTCGGAGCACAGCAGCGTCTCGAGATCCTCAAGGCGCTCGCTCGGTCCGCGAGGATCTTGATCATGGACGAGCCCACCGCGGTGCTGGCGCCCGCGGAAGCGAAGGAGCTACTAGGTTGGCTGCGCTCATTCGCAGATCAGGGCGGATCAGTCATTCTCATCACGCACAAACTCTCAGAGGCGCTCGGCGTAGCAGATCAGGTTACGGTGCTACGCTACGGTCGAACCGTGCTCAGCTCCGATGCGAGCCAGGTCTCCGCTGATCGACTCGCGGTTGCGATGCTCGGTGCGGCTCCCCCGATCGCGGCTTCCGTTTCCCGCGTTGCGCCGGGGGAGGTCGTTCTTCGCCTCGCCGCGGTCTGGCTGTCGGACGCACGCGGATTGGAACGTGTCGTCGACGTGAATCTCGAGGTGAGGCAGCATGAGATCGTTGGCGTTGCGGCCCTCGAGAACTCGGGACATCAGCTCTTGTTACGAGCGATCGCTGGACGGGTGGCAGTGAGTCGTGGGACACTCGAGCGCCGCGGCGCGGCTGCCCTCATTCCCGAGGATCGTCAGCGAGACGCGTTGATTCTCGGATTCTCGCTCCCAGAGAATCTCGCGCTCAAGGATGCCGGTCGGCGAC
>DATEHJ010000374.1:0-7822 GCA_035279645.1 Gemmatimonadaceae bacterium | reverse complement strand
GTCGTGGCCATTCCATTTCTTGAAGCCATCGACGCGGAACAGCCAGAGTCCCGTCCGCATGTCGGAGAGCACGACGAGGCCATCGTAGTTGCGGATGTCGACGCCGAACGCGCCCTGCTCGACGCTCGTCGTGCTCTGCCACCCGTTGTCGGGATTGCCACCGAAGCCGTGCTCGTGCTCGCACTCGCACGTAAACCAGTGACCGACGGTCTTGGGCTTTTTCGGATCGGTGAGATCGAATACCTGCAGCCCATCCTCATAGGCCGAGACGAACACGTAGGGCCAGCGCACCTCGTGGTTGTGCGAGAGATCGCGCCAATCGGCGGTCCACGCGCTGATCGGGATGTCGATGTTCTGAGTCTTGCCGGTTTGGCCGGGCTGGAGATCCCAGATCCGAAGCGGTGTGTACTGGTACTCCGTTTCCGTCACCGCATAACGACCGTCGGGCGATGGGGTGAAGGTGTGCGCGATGTCCATTCCCATGCTCGTGATCGTGAACAGCTGCTTGGGCGCGCCGACCTGTGTCACGTCCCACACGGAGTATCCGCCGAGTCCCGCGCCGTAGAACTTGTCCTGATGCGTCGCCGGATCGTAGCCGACATAGAAGTCGTGATAACCTCCGGCGCCGATCTGCTTGTACGGCGTCGGATTCGGCACCTCGCCAACGAGCCAGGTGCTCGGATCGGCGCCGCTCACGACTTTAGCAAGATCATACACCAGCGCCTTCTGGGCATTCACGGTCGCGAAATAGAGCGCGCGGCCGTCGGAGTGCTTGTACGCGAAGGTGTTGTGGAACCCGCCCGGGGCCTGCGGATAGCGAATGCGAGCAACCACCTTCACCTTCGATGCGTCGGGCAGACCGGTCACATCGAAGATCACGGCGCCGAGATCGGTGTCCGGGCTCCCCTGCATGAACTGATACGACTGGGCGTAGTAGTAGCGGTTCCCGATCTTGAAGTACTTGCCGTCCATGGCGCCGATGCCGCGATGGAGCTCCGGGTTCTCGATGGTCCAGTCGTAAATTTTCTTCGGGTTCGAGGGATCGCGCACGTCGTAGATCTGGACGTCGTAGTTGACGAAACCGCAGAGGTAGACGTACGGACGCGACGGATCCTGCTCCATCTCCAGGTCGGCCGCCTTCCACGCACCCGGATGGCCGACGACGTGACCGAGCATGTGCACCTTTTCGCTCCCGCCGCTCTTTTGATCGAACGACGGAACAGCCATGCCCGGGTCCTGGGCTCTGGCCGCTGGGAGGGCGGCGAGAGTCAACATGGACAGAATTGCGATGTTGCGACGCATCGATGCCTCGTGACAGTCGGGATTGATGGGCGCCAACGATCCACTACGCGTAGCGGAGGCGCGAAGGGAAAATGGGACCGGGCGCGGCGAATCGCGAGTCCTGGCCGGCAAGGACCCCGGCCGGGCCTCGTGGGCTCACTGTAGTTGAGCCGCGCCTCGACGTGCGGCTGACTGGTCGACCCCGGGGCTCGGCGCCACGGCAATCCTCGCGAACTGGAGCTCGTACAGCCTGGCGTAGGCGCCGCCGGCCTCGAGCAACGTCGCGTGCGTGCCCCGTTCGCACACGCGCCCGTGATCGACGACGAAGATCTGATCCGCCTGCTGGATGGTCGTTAGGCTGTGCGCGATGACGATCGTCGTCTTGCCACGCATGAGCTGACGGAGCGCGTCGAGGACCAGCGACTCCGACGCCGCGTCCAGCCCCGTCGTCGGCTCGTCGAGGATCAGAATCGGCGCGTCGCGGACGATGGCGCGCGCGATCGCGATGCGCTGCTGCTGCCCGCCCGACAGCGTAACGCCGCGCTCGCCGACCATCGTGTCGTACCCCTCCGGCAGCTCGCGAATGAATGCGTCGGCGTTCGCCAGCTCGGCGGCGCGAACGATCTCGCCGCGTGTCGCCTGCGTCCTCCCGTAGGCGATGTTCTGCCAGACGGGCCCGCGGAAGAGCAGCGTGTCCTGCAGAACGAAGCTGATGCGCTCGCGCAGCGACTCCTGATAGAAGGATCGCACGTCGTCGCCGTCGATCAACACGCGGCCGGACTGCGGATCGTAGAAGCGCGCGATGAGGTTGATGAGCGTTGTCTTACCGGCACCGGTGGGTCCGACAATGGCCGCGACGGAGGCCGCCGAGATCGTTAGGCTCACGTCGGTGAGGGTGGGCCGGTCGGGAGCATACGCGAACGTCACGTGATCGAACTCGATCGCGCCGTGGAAGCGACGCGCGCGTCGCGCGCCGGGCAAATCACGCACATCGACATCCACGGCGAGGAAATTGTTGATGCGATCGAACGCCACGAGCGCCCGGGAGTACGTGTCCGTCATCTTCGACAACTCGCGAATCGGCTTGTACATCTTGCTCAAGTAGAGCAGGAAGACGACAAGCGCGCCCGCGGTCAACACGCCATCGAGCACGTGACGCGCCCCGAACCAGAGCACCGCCGCACTGCCGATCGCGACGATGAGCTCCACCGCGGGCGCGAGCTTCGCCTTCACGTCCCGCGCTCGCAGCGTCGCCTCCACGATCCGCTCGCTCTGAAACTGGAAGCGCCCCCGCTCATGATCTTCTCGGCCGAACGCCTTCACGAGCCGAATCGACGACAGCACCTCCTGCATCGTCGACATCAGATCGGCTTCCCGACCGCGCACGTCGCGTGAGGCACGCTTGATCCGCCGCGTGAGGCTGAAGACCACGATCATGAGCCCCGGCAAGATCGAGAGCGCGATGAGCGTGAACCGCCAGTCGAGATAGAGCATGAGACTCCCCATGCCGACGAGCAGCAGCGCGTAGTACAGCGTATCGAGGATGCCGGATGTGACCGCGCTCTGGATCGCGTCCACATCCGCGGTGGCGGTGCTGATGATGTCGCCCGTGCGCTTCTTGTCGTGATACGACATCGACAGCCGCTGCGCATGCGCGTAGATCCGGCAGCGCAGCTCGTGCGTCACGCGCTGTCCGAGCGCTGTGATGCACTGCTTCTCGATGAAGCTTCCGACTGCGCCAACGATCGCGATGAGCAGCACCATGCCCACCGCGAACTCGAGAATCGCAAGGCTATTCGCACCGAACGTCGCGGTGATCGAGTTTGCTAGCCACTGTGGCAGCGGCTTGGCGCGAAGAACGGTGTCGAGGACGACCTTGATCGGCCACGGCTCCAGCAGCGAAGCGACGGTCTCGGCACCGACGGCAGCGAGACCGAGCGCCAGCGCGCTCCAGTGTCCGGAGAGCAAACCAACGACCGTGGCGCGGTACGGCTTCCGATCAGGCGAAAACGAAGAATTCTCGGCCAACGTGTTGCCTCGAGGTGATTGCAGTGAGCGTGTCGCGATTCCCGCGGAGCGGGCGAGCTAAACACGACGCTGTAGTTCACGCCGTCACCGATACGGGGCGAATCTACCAGGGTTTCTCCCGCGAGGTTACTGACGCCAGTAGTGGGAGATGGACAAAGGCCGCATACCCGCTGCGACGAGGATGCCGCTACCGTGCCCACCTCGATTCGCGGCACCGAGTTTTCCAGGAGACGAAAGCAATGACAGATGTAATGACTGAAGTCGAGTCGGCAAGCGAGCAGGAAGAAATTCGTCCGTTTCGTGTGAGCTTTTCAGACGCGGAGCTCGCCGACCTGCGACGCCGAATCAACGCGACGAAGTGGCCCGACAAGGAAACCGTGGACGATACGTCGCAAGGCGTGCAACTCGCGACGACGCAGAAGCTCGCACGCTACTGGGCGACAGAGCACGATTGGCGAAAATGCGAGGCGCGGCTGAACGCCTTACCGCAATTCATCACCGAGATCGACGGGCTCGACATTCACTTCATTCACGTTAGGTCGAAGCACGAGAATGCGTTGCCCGTCATCATCACGCACGGATGGCCGGGCTCGATCATCGAGCAGCTGAAGATTATCGATCCACTCACCAATCCCACCGCGCACGGCGGGACGGCCGCGGATGCATTCGACGTGGTGATCCCATCGCTACCCGGCTACGGATTCTCCGGAAAGCCAACGGCGCCCGGCTGGAATCCGGTGACGATCGCGCGCGCATGGACGACCTTGATGAAGCGCCTTGGGTACACGCAATTCGTGGGGCAAGGCGGCGACTGGGGGAATTCGATCTCGGAGGTAATGGCGCTCCAGGCACCGCCAGAGTTGCTCGGTATTTCGACGAACATGCCGGCAACGGTGCCACCCGAGATCACCGAAGCGCTCGCAACGGGCGGACCGGCACCGGCCGGCCTCTCCCCGGAGGAGAAAAACGCGTACGATGAGCTCGACTTCTTCTATAAGAAGGGGCTCGGCTACGCCAATGAGATGGGACTTCGACCGCAGACTCTGTACGGGCTTGCCGATTCGCCGGTCGGCCTCGCTGCCTGGATTCTCGATCACGACGCGAGGAGCTACGATTTGATGGTGCGCGTCTTCGACGGAAAGCGCGAAGGCCTGACGAGAGACGACGTCCTCGACAACATCACGCTCTATTGGTTGACGAACACTGCGATTTCGTCGGCGCGCCTGTATTGGGACACGCGACAAATGCCCGGTAAGGCTGGATTCTTCGATGCGCGGGGTGTCGCCATTCCTGTTGCTGTTACTGTATTTGCGAACGAGATCTATGCGGCGCCGCGCAGCTGGGCGGAGCGCGCGTATCCCAAGATGATCTACTACACGCGACACGACAAAGGGACGCACTTCGCGGCGTGGGAGCAGCCACAGCTCTTGACTGAAGACCTTCGCGCGGGCTTCAGACCGCTGCGCCAGCAACTGACGGAGCAGAAGAAATCGTGAGCCATGCCTGCTGAAAGTGACGCTGATCGTCGCACATTCTTGAAGGCTACGGCGATTGCTCTCGCCGCACGGAGGTTCAACATGTCGAACGCGTGGCAGCGACCGCTGCACGAGTTGGGAAGTCTCGCCGTAGCCGACGAGTTGTCTTCGCTCAGTGGGGCCACCGCATGGATCAACTCGCCCGCCCTCACCGAGGAAGGTCTGAAAGGCAGGGTGGTGCTCGTTCAGTTCTGCACGTTCACGTGCATCAATTGGCTGCGCACGCTTCCGTACATTCGCGCGTGGGCGGACGCGTACAAGAACGCTGGATTGGTCGTAATTGGTGCGCACACGCCGGAGTTTCCGTTCGAGAAGAACGTGGACAACGTGCGACGCGTCATCGGCGAGATGAGAGTTTCCTATCCGATCGCCGTCGATAGCGAGTACATGATCTGGCGCGGGTTCCGGAATCAGTATTGGCCGGCGCTGTATCTGCTCGATACGAAGGGCCGCATCCGATATCACCAATTCGGCGAGGGGCAGTACGCCGAATCGGAGAAGGTGATTCAGCAATTGCTAACGGAGGCGGGAGCGCGAGGACTGCCGCGGCAACCAACGCCAGTCGAGGGCCGCGGCATCGAAGCGGCCGCCGACTGGCCGGACCTGAGGTCGGCGGAGAATTACGTCGGGTCGGAGCGAACGCAGAACTTTGCGTCGCCCGGCGGTGCTGTCATGGGCCGGCGTCACACCTACGCGCTCCCACCTGAGCTGTCGCTGAACCAGTGGGCGCTCGGAGGCGAGTGGACAGTCGAGCAAGGCTCCATTGCGCTCGCCGAGCCTAACGGGCGGATCGCCTACTGCTTCCACGGGCGAGATCTCCATCTCGTCATGGGGCCGCCGACCGGCATGCGTCCCGTGCGCTTCCGCGTTATGCTCGACGGGCACGCTCCGGCCGCCGCGCATGGTGCCGATGTCGACGAGCAAGGCAACGGCGTCGCGACCGAGCAGCGTCTGCATCAACTGATTCGACAACCGAAGCCGATCGACGACCGAGTCTTCGAGATCGAGTTTCTCGATCAGGGTGTGGAGGCGTTCGCGTTCACGTTCGGCTAATTGGTCGTACTGCTCAAAGGGCCGTGACGACAATGCCTAACGCCGCGGCGGCGAGTACGAGCCATACGGAATTGACGCGCCAACGAAAGAGTAGAACGGCTCCCGCGACGGCGAGTACGAGTGTGATCCAATCCACGATCGCCGCGCGCGCGAGCTGCGCGGTGACGACGGCCATGAGCGCGAGCAATGCGACGTTGACGCCGTCGAGCGCGGCCCGCGCCACGCGAGAGCGCCGAATGCGAGGGAGCAAAAGCCCGCTCAGCGCGACGAACACGAACGCCGGGAGAAAGATCCCGACCGTGGCGATGAGGGCGCCGGCGCCACCGCCGAGTAAGTAGCCGATGAACGTCGCGGTCGTGAACACCGGACCAGGCGTCACCTGACCGACGGCAATGGCATCGAGCAGTTGTTGCTCGGTGAGCCAGTGCAATCGCTCGACGAAATCGGCGCGGAGAAACGCGAGCAGCACGTACCCGCTGCCAAAGAGCACCGATCCGATCTTGAGAAACACGCCAAACAGAGGCCAGAGGCCGAACGGCGTTGCAAATGTTCCGGGCACTGCTGGCAACGCTGCCGCGATGAACGACGCGACTCTGGGTCGTTCCTCCGGTGGCGCCGCGAAAGTGCCAGCGACCACCATGATGGCTCCCGCACCGAAGAGAATCACGATCTCGTTCACTCCGAAGGCGGATGCAACGACCGAAACAACTGCGAGGGCAGCGAGGGCGCGCGTTTTGACCGCGGTGTGCCCAAGACTCCAGAGCGCTTGCAACACGACGGCAATGACGACAGGCTTGATTCCGTACAGCAATCCGCTGGCGACGGGGAGCGCGCCGAATCGCACATATGCCCAAGCGAGGCTGCCGACGATTAGCGCGGCGGGCAAGATGAAACAGGCCCCCGCCACGATGAGCCCGGGCCAGCCCGCACGCGCGTACCCGATGTGGATCGCGAGCTCCGTGGAATTCGGGCCCGGAATCAAGTTGGTTGCGCCGAGATAGTCGAGAAATTCGTCGTGCGTGAGCCAGCGGCGACGTCGGACGACCTCGTCCTCCATCATCCCGATGTGGGCTGCAGGTCCGCCGACCGCGGTCGTTCCGAGTTTCAGGAAAAGCAGTGCGATCGAACCGAGTGGCGTGCTCACTTGACTGCGTCTGTCGTGTCGAGAGTGCCCATCATCGCGGCTGGTAGAACGACGAGTTGCCCCGACATCATCGGAAGGTGCGACTGCACCGCACAGAGGATGGGGAAGATTCCGGCATGTTTCGCGACGTATGTCACCTCCGTCGACTTGTTCCCGGGTAGCGACATCGCGAAATCAGGCAGGACGAAGGAGTGCACGTCGTCTTCCGGATTGATCAGCAGAGGGTGATCGTGTCGCCTTCGACAACGGTGATTGTACTTGGCGAGAATGCGTACACCTCCTTGCCGTCGAGCACTCCGCCCTTTGCAAAGGCGGCGGCGAGAAAGGGGAACGTCTTCCGTTGCTCGTGCACGAGGAGCGGAACGGCCGTGACCATGACGGCTCGGCTCGCGGACGGTAGCTCGCCGTTGGTTTGGAGGACGCAGGCGCGCAGCCGTTCACGACGACGACGCTCGCGAACAGGATCAACGCGCGTGCGGGAACTGTGAGGTCAGGCATTTGCCGTGGTATTAAGAGGAGCAGCGCCGGATTAGGACATAGGACGGAGACTTCCAAACACCAAATCTCACGCCGAGGGACATATGCCGCAGACACCTCACGTCGAGCGTCACTTCACGGCAGGAGAGACGGTTCGTGACGTTGTCATCGGCATGTCGGACGGTCTTACCGTGCCTTTCGCGCTCGCGGCGGGACTCTCGGGCGCCGTCGCGGCAAGCCGAATCGTCGTGACGGCGGGTCTGGCCGAGTGTGCCGCGGGCTCGATTGCGATGGGGCTCGGCGG
>DATEHJ010000373.1:0-5222 GCA_035279645.1 Gemmatimonadaceae bacterium | reverse complement strand
TGATGCCACACAACTTTCCAATTAGCGTCCGGCGTTTTGTCGAAGAGGATCGCGCGCACGCCAAAGCAGTCCGCGCCGAGCACGGCGCACGCGAAATGGCGAAGCGTTGACGAGGCCGCGAGTGCGCGAATGCGCTCATCGGCGAGAATGTTACGGACACCGGCGCGGCCTTCGCGCGCAAGTGACGCAGTCACGTCGCGAAGGGCGAGGACGGTCGTATTGTCGATGATCGGAGGAGTGACAACCCAGCCACGCTCGGCGATTGCTTTTGCGAACCATGACACGTTCATCTGGGGCGATGGCAAGGCCAGATCGGGAGGGTCGAGGAGGATCACGAGGCAGATAGCGATGACGTTAGGCAGACACAACGCGCACTACTCGACGACGTCGATTCGGAATTTCGCGCCTCGCGGCAGGCGGCGGATCTGTTCAGATAGCTCGGCGAGAAACCGGAGGCGCTCAATGGCGGGTATGGCACGAAGCGAGACGTTCGCCACCGATTCTACGGCGCAAAAGGGCGGGTAGGCACTCAGGAGCTGACCCGGCTCCAGCTCGCCACCGTCCGCGCGAAACCGCACGAGCGGTTGCAGCTGAAGATATTCGACCGGATCCTCTCGGCACGCGCGATCGAACGCCACGAGGTCGACGTCAAGCGACTCGAGGTCCCCTGTTTCCGAGTGGAGCCGATGCACGATCTCGTCGCGCACGAGAAACTGATCGCCTAACGCCTCCTGGGCGAAGGGGATGTCCTCTCTAGCAACCACCGGGAAAAGGCGATGGATCGCGTCCGGTCCTTCCCACGCGGCACGGAGCGAGTGCCACGCGGGCGCGACGCACGCACCGCGAACGTGAAGACCGCCGTCGTACGCGACGTAGCCGTTCGTCCGCATGAGCAGGTTGCGGTGCGCCGCAGTAACGCGGTCGAGGATCTCGTCATCGTCGATGGGAGGGCCGACGTACATGGCGAGTAGAGCGCTATGGCTCCGCCTTCTTCGAAGGACGGCCTCCGAACGAGATGACGTATCCGTCCGGATCCTCGATGTAGAAGTCCTTCGTCCCCCACTCCGTCCGCGTCAGGGGTATCAGAATCGGGACGCCCGTCACGAGGCATTGCTCGTAGAAAGCGTCGATGCCGTCCACTCCCGCCGCCGCGTCGAGATGCTCGTGCTCGCGCCGGTACTGCCGTTCCGCGGGATTCTTCGGCGCTTCTTTGAGGTGGAGCTCCAAACCGTCCCGGAACCCAATCGCGTAGAACCCGCCCCAGGGCTCGCCAAAGGTGAAGCCTAGCTTCTCGTAGAACGCGATCGAGCGCGTCAGATCGTCGACGAGGAATTGCGGGGCGAGTGAGGTGAGCCGCGCCTGCGCCTTGAGCTCGGGCATCATATTCACCTTCGCGTAAGTGTGTCAGCTAACGTCTCATCATCGTAGTTGCTAAGTCTACGAGGAACTCTCGCGCCGGCGATTCACGAAGATGAAAACCAGTATCGCCGCCGCGACGAGCAGACCACCATAGATCGCCCACTTCCTTTGGCCCGTCATGAAGCTGCCAGGTAGTACATTGATTCCTTGAAGGAACCACACGCAGCCCACCAGAAGGGCGAGGACGGCTACCGCGTTGAGGGCTATTCTCATTGGTGACAAGGGAATACGTTCGCGGAAACACCCTGGATCGTGTCCTGCACCCACTAATCTGGCACGGAACTGGACCTTGGGTGTACATTCAAAGTGTTGACCTGGCCGTGCCCCGAGCTTATGCTCGCGTCCGGTGACCTCACCCGATACTCGGCCGTCAGGTTCACATCGATAGTCCCGCAGCACCTTTACTCTAGTCGTATCACACAGTTTGTCTCGACATCTTCAAGACTCGCCCTATCGCGACGAAGGGCCCAAGCAGCGCTCCTTTCAGAGCAGTCCGTCGCACCATCATCTCCGAAGTACCCTGGCGCAACAGGACGCGATCCCTGACGGTGAGCATCCCGCCCGCTCGCATCGCGGACGCCGGAGACGCGGAAAGCAGGGCGCCAAACGCGGCGCATCGCACCGCCCGCTGCAACTCACCTCGCATCCCACGGGACGCGTCGCCTACGCCGAGACCCGGCGATGGCTCCTCGAGCAGCATGGCCCCGTTTGCGCGTACTGCGGTGATCGCTTCGCGCCCACGACGATGACGCTCGATCACGTTGCCCCGCGGCGCGGCCAGACCGCCTACGATCGGCGCGACAATCTCGTCCTCGCGTGCAAGACCTGCAACGCGGCCAAACGAGATCTCGCGCCGATCGCGTTTCTGCTCGCCCGGCGCAGCCGCGCGACGCACCTCCTCCGCTACGGCACGCATCTGAGCCCGATGCTCATCGAGCTCGCGAGCTCGCTCGCGCCCGAGGAATCTCCCTACAGGGACTAGTGACGAGTAGCTAGTTGCTAGTGAGGTACTAGCAACCAGCCACTAGCAACTCGCCACTCGTTAGGGCTTTTTCTTGTCCTTGTCCGTCGAGTCGCTCGCGGCCTTCTTGTCGTCCTGCTTCTTGACCTTGTCTTTCATCGCGTCGAAGCGACTCTTGGGCACGTCGTTGTGGTCCGGCTTGGCATTGCCGGCGCTCTTGCCGTGATCATCATTGTTTGACTTGCCGTCGTCCTTGCCCTTGGTGTCCGGCTTGCTCGACGACTGACCCTGTTGCTGCGGTGGCTGGGTTGTGGGCTGCGAAGACGGTTGTTCGCGGCCACCATTCCCATAGCCATTGCCATTCCCGCGCGGATCCGCGTTCCTCGGATCGCCATGGGCACGACGCCCGTTGTCCTCGTGATCCTTGCCGTTGTTCTTAGGATCCGGCGAGGGCACCTGCGGCGGCTGGCTCTGTGGCGGCGTCTGCGGCTGCGTCTGGGGGGGCGGGTTCTGCGCCGGCGGCGGATTCTGAGACGGCATCGACGGCGCCGGGTTCTGCGACGGCATCGAGGGCGCTGGATTCCCCGGCTGAGTGCGCGGGAAGGGCGGCTTGTACTGCGGCGGCTGCGCTGGCGTCGTCGTCGAAGGATGCCCCTGCTGCTGACCTACGTCCGTCGCCGCGGGGACGCGGAAGATCGGCGTCCGCGCCGTCGGGTCCATGCGACGCGGCACGCGCCGGCCGCCGGAGCCGAAAACCGAATCGGGCGCTTCCGCTACCGGAGGACGACCGCGCGCGACGACACGCGCCGGGCACCAGACGTGGTCCGCGAGATCCTCGCGCACCTCGAAGTAGTTCCCTCCCGGGCAGTACACCCGGGCCCAGCGAATCGCGATAACGACGCGCGGCTGCGCGAGCGCCATCGTAAACATGTCCTCACCCCACCACTCGTCAGGCTGAGCGCGCACGAACTCGCGCGAGATGGCGCGCACCGTCGCGTTCGGGCTCGACGAATAGAAGGTCGAGCCGAGGCGGCGCTCGAGGTGATATCGGTCGTAATCGTCGTCCGTCATCCGCAGTGGCGTGTCCGAGGCGACCGCGTAGATGTAACGCGTGTCCGAAGACGCGAAGCGCCGATCATAGTCGTAGCGCATCGTCCAGTTGATGTTGACCCAGGTGAGGCCTGTGGTCGTAACATCGCGCGGCTGCATCGGACGCGGATACACGAGCGCCGCGCCCCGTCCGGGGACGATCTCGAAGACCGCCACGTAGGCGGGGCGGTTAGTCTGGATCAGCACCCTCCCCTCTTCGGGGCGGACGATGCTGATCCCGAGCGGTTCGACGCGCGGAGGAACAGGCACGCGCTCCGGTGCGGGGGTGGGTGCCGACTGAACGACATATGTCGGTCCGCACGCGGCGGCGGCGATGAGAATGATTGGAAGGATTCTGGGGGCGAGGCGCATGTTTGCGTCCATTGGGGGGCGTTATTAGGACGCTCATGCCCATCGTTTGGCACCACGCGGGTGGCGCGATGCGGGAGGCGGCGCTACGCGGCCGCTCGCCGGCGCCGCGCCTCCGCCAAAACAGGCGAACGTTCTAACTCCGAAGGCGACGCATGCTCCAAGCGGGTGCAACGCGGCAATGTGCCACACGCCCGTCGCAATACTGGCAGTCACCCTGATTAGTTGGCAGGCGACGGCGGCATTTCGCAACACCACCGCGGCTTCACACGACACGAACGGGGTCCCGCGTCCCGCATCCCGCTTCCCACACCCCGCGTCCCGGATCCCGCTACGGCACCGGTAGCCCACTGGGCACCGACAACGGCACCAGCCCGCTGAGATTCCGCGCTGCCGGATCCGTCAGCGATTTCAGGAATGTCACCAGCTGCCCCAACTCCACATCGGTCAGGCCTAACGGCTGCCGTATCTGGGGCGCGGTCGCGGCAAGAATGGCGTCGATCGTCGCCGCGTCGCCGTGATACTGCGCCTGGAGCCGGGCATCGAGTTGGGAGACATCGTACGTCCGGAGCGCCTGCTCGGCGTTGTTATAGTGCCGGACCACCGCCTCGAGCGTCGCGAAGGCGCCGTCGTGCATGTAGGGGGGCGTCAGCTCGACGTTCCGGAGCGACGGCACGCGGAACTGGAAGCGTGCGAACACTCCCGTGCCTAACGGAATCTGGCCCGCGTCGAGTGGCGCGTCCTTGCCGACGCCGGGACCGAGCTGCGGCACCGCGGCGCCGGCGAAGCTCTGTCCGCCGAGGAGCGGCCCGAAGTGACACGTCGAGCAGCGCGCCTTCCCGAAAAAGAGCAGCGCTCCCTGCTTCGCGTCTGTGGTGAGCGCGTTGTCGTCGCGGGCGAGGTATCTGTCGAAAGGGGAGCTCGTGAAGGTGAACGCGGACGTCTCGAAGGCGGCGATCGCGTTCGCCGCATGCTGGAAGCCCAACGACGCCACCGGCACGTTCGGGAACGCGGCGTTGAACTTGGCGACGTAGACATTGATGGCGAGAACGCGCTTCAACACGCCGCTCCAGATGCCGGCGAAATCGGCGGTATCGTAGGCGGCGAGCTCGTTGGTGTTGCCAAGGACGTCCTTGTCGCCGACCTCGCCCCGCATCTCGTTCCGGTTCGTCACCGGGAACATCGCCTGCGCGGCCAGCACACCCGTTAGGCCCGACGGAAGCGCCGAGCCCGCCGGGGTCTGTAAGTTGATCGGTCCGCCGAGGTCGGAGACGCGTCCGTCCCAGAAGATGTAATGGGCGCCGAGTCCGGTGTTGAGGAGCGTCGGCGCGTTGCGGGGCGTGAATTGGCGTCCCGCGCCGAGCACTCGCGCCCTGCCGCTGCC
>DATEHJ010000372.1:0-7306 GCA_035279645.1 Gemmatimonadaceae bacterium | reverse complement strand
CGGCCGCGTCCCGGGCGCGGAAATAGCGGCCCCCCGACTCGTTGGCGATGTCGGTGAGGAGCGGCTCGTCGATCCGGACCGGACGATTTTCGTATCGTAAGCCGAAGAGGCCGCGCCCGACGGGTACGGGCGCCATTCCCTCGGTGCCGACGCCGATCGTGTAGATCTTTATGCCGAACGCCGCCGCCGCCTTCCCGGCAGTGCGGGGATCAATCGCGCCGCGATTGTTCTCGCCATCCGTGAGAAGGATTATGACTTTGGACCGCCCGGGCGCGGTTCGCAGCCGGTTCGCCGCGGTGGCGAGCGCGGTGCCGATCGCCGTTCCGTCCTCGAGCTGGCCGGGCGCGAGATTGTCGACGGCCGCGTTGACGACGGGATAGTCAGTTGTCAGAGGCACCTGCGTCAGCGCTTCCGCGGCGAACGCCACGACGCCGATGCGATCACTCGACCGCGCCGCGATGAATCGCTTTACGACGTCCTTCGCGACCTCGATGCGATTTTGCGGCTGAAAGTCCTGCGCGAGCATGGAGCTCGAAAGATCGATCGCGAGGACGATGTTGATGCCCTGGCTGGTGACATTCTCGGCGCGTGCGCCGGAACGCGGTCGCGCCAGCGCAATGATTGCCCCCGCGAGCAGGAGATTACGAAAGAGAAAGAGCAGGAAAGTGACCGCGCCTCCGGCGTGCGGCCCGCGCGCGAGCACGGGGACGCGCGAAAAGACGATTGCCGGCGGACGGTGGCGTCGTCGCCAGATCCACCACACCGGAAGACCGAGGAGGAGCAGCAGCGCCCAGGGCGAGACGAATTGCAGCCCGCTGAGAAAGCTCAAGCTCATGCCGCTTTCTCCGGCGCGGTTGCGGGCGTCGACGCCCTGTGCTCGTGGGCGACGATTGCCCGCGCCTCGCGTCCGAGCTCGCGGGCGCGGTCAGCGGTGATTTGGCGGCGCGCGAACTTGATGAGATCTGTCTCGTTGAGCACGCGCACGAGTCGCTCGTTAGGTACGGCGCGTTCATTTCCCAACGCGCCGTTGAGCTCCGTGCTCGTGAGCGACAATCGAGCCGCGGCGTAGCGCGCCGAGAGGTAGTCGCGGAGTACCTCGACGACGAGCGCGACGTACCGGCCACGCTCGCCGGCGTCGACGAGGCCGAGCGCCTCGACGCGCGCAAAGTCCCGCTCCGCTTGGAGGAAGGGGTCGATGGCGATCACGGGCCGGGAGCGCTTTCGGTTGCGCCACCACCACCAGAGGAGGAGCAGCAACAGGGCGAGCGCCGCGAGCGCGGCCCAGATCCACCACCATGGCGCGGCGAATTCGTATAGCGCCCGCGCGGGCTTTGGCACGCGTAAGGCCGTGTCCGCCGGCAGTACGCTCTCGATGAATACCTTGTGGCCGGCGATCGGAATGCGCCGCGAACGGCCGCCAACGGTGACAACGACGTCGCCTAACGATATGGATTGGTCGCCGATGTCCCAGGCGGCAACCCGGTAGTAGCCCCACTGCACGACGCCGCCAGAGTCCGGGCGCGTCTCGACGCGCACCGGATCGAGGCCCTGAACCGCGCCCGTGGAATCGGGCGCGGGTGGAAACGCGACGGTTGCTCCGAGCGGCGCGCGAATCCCGATCTGGATGAGAAATGGGTCGCCGATGCGCACCGTGTCGGGCTCGACTCCAACCGCTGCCTGCACCTGAATCGGCGTTCCCGTCCTTTGCGCGATCGCTGCCCCGGGAGCGAGCAGTGCGAACGCGACCGCAAGGTGCGAAAGGCGGCGCATCATCGGCGGTGCACCCTCGTCTCGCGAGAGCGGAAGAACCGCAGCAGCGGCTCGATGATGCCGGCGTCGGTGCTGATCGGGATCTCGTCGATGGCGAGTCGCCGAAGAAGATGGCGGCGCTTCTCGAGGTCCTCCGTCGTGCTCTTATCGAACTGCTCGCGCACGCCGGGATCGCTCGTGTCGACGCTGATCGTCCGCCCGGTCTCGGGATCGACGAGCCGAACGACACCGAGGTCGGGCAGCTGTTGCTCGCTCGGATCCTCCACGCTCACCGCGACGAGGTCGTGGCGCTGCGCAAGAAGCTTGAGTGGCCGCTCGATGTCATCGCTGAGGAAATCGGAGACCAGGAAAATGATCGACTTGTGCGGCAACATCTTGACCAAGTAATCGGTCGTACCGGCGATGTCGGTGCCCGAGCCCGCCGGCTCGAAAACGAGCAGATCACGGATCAGCCGGAGTGCGTGCTTGCGTCCCTTTCGCGGCCGCAGGACGTGCTCGACATGATCCGTGAAGAGCAGCGCGCCAACGCGATCGTTGTTGCGAATGGCGGACATCGCGAGCACCGCCGCGAGCTCCGAGGCCAGCTCGCTCTTGAATCGCCGGCGCGTGCCGAAGCGCTCGGAGCCCGAGAGATCGACGGCGAGCATGACGGTGAGCTCGCGCTCCTCGATGTAGCGCTTGACGTACGGCCGACGCATGCGCGCCGTGACATTCCAGTCGATGCTGCGCACTTCGTCGCCCGCTTGATACTCGCGCACCTCGGCGAACTCCATTCCCTGCCCCTTGAACACCGATCGGTATTCGCCGGTGAAGAGCGAGTTCACGAGTCCGCGTGTGCGCAGCTCGATGAGCTTGACCTGGCGCAGGATCTCTGGCGGCACGCCACGCGTCGGCGGAGCGGTGTCGGGACGGCCGCGTTTGGCGTTGGGCGTTGGGCGTTGGGCGTGAAGCGCGGCGCGTGGCGCTGCTTGCGTGGCGCGTGACGCGTGGCGCGTGGCGCGATTGCCATTCGCGTCACCTGCGCCATCACGACGCCAAAATCTCCAGGAAGGACTCATGGCTCTTTCAACGCGCCACGCACCACGCGCCACGCTCCACGCCTACGGGCTCTCGATCTTCGCCAACACTTTCGTCACAATGTCGTCGCTCGTGACTTCCTCGGCTTCGGCCTCGTACGTCGTGAGCACACGATGACGCAGCACGTCGGGGGCGATCGCTTTCACATCGTCAGGCGTGACAAACGCGCGACCTCGAAGAAATGCGTGCGCACGCGACGCCTGCGCCAACGCAATCGTTGCGCGCGGACTCGCACCGAACTCGATGAGCGGACCCAGGTCTTCGAGCCCGGCGGCGCCAGGCTCGCGCGTCGCGTGAACGATATCGACGATGTAATCCATGATTCGCTCGTCCATGTAGAGATCCGCGATGCGCGCCCGTGCGGCCATCACTGCTTCGGGGGTTGTGACGTGATCGATCGGGATCGGCTCTCCGCCAGCCATCCGACGCATGATCTCCTTTTCTTCGTCGCGTGTCGGATAGCCGACGCGCAGCTTGAGCATGAAGCGATCGACCTGCGCCTCGGGCAGCGGATACGTCCCTTCCTGCTCGATCGGATTCTGTGTCGCGAGCACGAGGAATGGCTCCTCGAGCTTGTACGTCGTTCCGCCAATGGTGACCTGCCTTTCCTGCATCGCCTCGAGAAGCGCGGCCTGCACCTTCGCCGGCGCTCGGTTGATCTCGTCGGCGAGAATGATGTTCGCGAAGATCGGTCCTTTCCTGACGAGGAATTTTCCCGTCGACTGATCGTACACCTGCGTACCGACGACGTCGGCCGGCAGCAGATCGGGTGTGAACTGAATTCGGTTAAAGGTCGTGGCGATCGTTTCTGCGAGCGTGCGCACCGTGAGCGTCTTCGCGAGTCCCGGCACACCTTCGAGTAGCACGTGACCGCCGGTGAGAAGGCTGATGAGCAGCCGGTCGATCATGTACTCCTGCCCGACGACGCGTCGCGCGACCTGTCGCGAAACGTCCTGAATGAGGCGGGAATCCGCCCCGGACTGCACTGTTGTTGCCACGCGCGAGCTCCGTGTGCGTTGGTATGCCGTGTCTTGCGCGTGCAGGTGCCCGCGCCGTGCGACCGTCGTTACAAGTTTAGTACCGCCTAGCAGACCCTTTTGTCCGCTCGTACCCCATCGTTGCGACCAGGTGCCTACGTCATCCTCGACCGCGCGTCATCGCATGATCTCGCGAATGGCGCGCGACTCCTGAGGCGTGAGCTGCCGCGTTGCCCCAGTGCGCAATGTGCCGAGTGAAACCGGACCAAAACGAACGCGCACGAGGCGATCGACCTCGAGATCGAGCGCTTCACACAAGCGCCGAATCTCACGCGAACGCCCCTCTGCGATCGTGACCTCGAATTCCCATTTTCCTCTCCCGAGCGGACGGCTCTCCACCGCTCGCGGCAACACGACTCCATCCTCGAGCTCGACGCCGCGTCGCGCATTCGCCACCGCGACCCGACCATCACCTCGCACAGTCGCAACGTACACGCGCTCGATCTCTTGGCTGGGATGCGTCAATCGGTGCGCCGCGTCACCGTCGGTAGTGAGCAGCAACACGCCTTCGGTGAGATAGTCCAGCCGGCCGACGTACGTGAGCCCTGGTGCGTCGGGTACAATATCGAAGACAGTACGGCGACCCTGTGGATCCGCCCGGGTTGTCATCACTCCTGGCGGCTTATTGAGCACCAACCAGGTGGCGTGCGCGCTGCTCGCGACCGCCCCTATTCGCTTCCCGTCGACCGCGATGCGATCGCGATCGGGCTGCACCGTCTCGCCGATTTGCGCGACGTGATCGTTGACGGTGACCCGGCCCGCCGCGACGAGCTCCTCGGCATGCCGCCTCGAGGCGACGCCGGCGCGCGCGAGCGCACGCTGAATGCGCATCGGCTCCACCACGAGGCGACGCTTACTCGGAGAGAGACGCGGGCACCGGCGCGCGGAGCGCGATCGCCAACTCGTCCGCACGCGGCAATTCCTCGAGGTGACGCAACGCAAAATGCTCGAGGAAAACGGGCGTCGTGCCGTACATCAACGGTCGACCGAGCCCTTCGCCACGGCCGACGACATCGATGAGACCGCGCTCGTGGAGAGACTTGAGCACGCCACCGATCGCGACGCCGCGAATCTCCTCGATCTCGGCGCGACCGATCGGCTGTCGATAGGCGATGATCGCAAGCGTCTCGAGCGCGGCAGCGGACAACCGCTGCGGACGCGCCGCCAACTGTGCGCGCTCGATCGCCTCGGTGTACTCGGCCCGTGTGAGGATCTGCCAGCCACCGGCGATCTCCTGCAATTCGACGCCGTGTCCCTCGACGTCGTAGTGCTCGCGCAACTCATCGATCGCCGCGGCGAGTGCGGCCAGTGACTCGTGAGGCGACAGCGCCGCGAGCTCCTCGGTCGTGATCGGGCGGGCGCTCGCAAAGAGCGCGGCTTCAAGCAGCTTCGCTAGCGGTGTCACGGACGGGAGCGACGGTGGTGGCTAAATCGGGGGCGAGAACGGGGGCGGCGACAGCGGGTGTGATCTCGACGTTTCCAAATGGCCGCCGTTGATCCACGCGCAGCTCGCCGAGCTTCGCGAGCTCCAACAATCCTAGGAGCAGCGACAGGACCTGCCATGGCTCGCGTCCCGTCGCGATCATGTCGCTGAGCAAGGCACGCGCGCGCAGCGCGAGCACGGCGCGAATGACCTCGATGGCGCCGGGCACGTCGAGCGCGCGTGGTACGACGTCGTGCATGTCGGGGCGCGACGCGGCGCGGAGTACGCGATCGACGGCGGCGAGCAGCTCGATCAACGAGAGCGCGAGCGGCGCTTGCACGGGCGCGGGCTGCGCCGGCAGATACGCGCGCCCGAAGTGACTGCGGCGCTCTTCGCCACGACGCTCCAGCAGATCGACGACTTCGCGCATCTGTTGGTACTCGAGCAAGCGACGGACGAGCTCCGCGCGAGGATCTTCCCACAGCTCTTGATCCCCGGAGGGGAGCAAGAGCTGGGCTTTTATACGGAGCAATCTCGCCGCCATCTCGAGATAATCCGCGGCCTCGTTGAGGGCGAGCGTGCGGATCCGTGCGACGAACTGTTCGGCGATACGCGCGATCGGGATGTCGTAGATGTCGACCTGCTTTTCCCGAATAAGCGACAGCAGAAGATCGAGCGGCCCGGAGAATTGTGGCAGCTCGACCGCGAACGAGGTCGCGTTATCGACTGGAGTGTACGCCGTCACTACATCCACCGCGTTGCCGAAGGAAGGACAAATGGTCGCACGGCGTCGAGTAGCTTGAGGCTGACGACGTTTGCCGGGTGCAGCCAGTAGTTGAGCAGTTGCGGCGCAAGGTAAAGAATCAGCACGAGAATCGCGATGCCGTAGAGACCGACACGTTGATATTGGAGCGCCAACGCGGGCGGCAGAAAATGCTTTACGACCTGAGAGCCATCGAGCGGTGGGATGGGCAGCAGGTTGAACGCCATCAGCAGCAGGTTGAGGCGGACACCAATTTCCATCATCGCCTGCAGGATCCCAGCAGTAGGTTCGATGGCGTCGACTTTTCCGACAAGGCCAAGCAGCGCGACGAGAGCGGTGCACACCAGCGCGATTAGTAAATTGGTAACGACGCCCGCCAGCGAAACGATGATGTCACCGCGGCGGTAGTTCCGGTAATTGCGCGGATCGACCGGCACAGGTTTCGCGCCGCCAAGCACCACCGAGCCCTTGGACACATACCAGAGAATGGCCGGCAGCAGCAGGGTCATCCACGGATCGATGTGCTTGATCGGATTCCAGGTAAGTCGGCCAGCCTTCAGGGCTGTCGTGTCGCCCTGCTTGAGCGCCGCGTAGCCATGCGCGTATTCGTGCGCGATGACCGAGAACAGCAACATCGGCACGAAGAGGAGTAAGCCCTGGAAACCCAACGTCGGCTTGGTGCGGTCGAGAGGGTTGCGATTGAGAGACGCGGAGCGCGGCGGAACGGCAGGTAAGGTAGTGTCCGTACCCGAGTACTGTCAAAGCACTCAACGTTATGTCACGCCTTGACATCCGCTATGTCGCGCCTAGATTCCGGGCTCCGCGCATTCAGGCGCGGTACTCTCTGCCTAAGATCTGAGGTTTTCGTGCCGAATATCGCATCCGCGAAGAAGAACATGCGTAAAACGCGCGCCGCCACGGTGCGCAACCGCGCGCAGCGCTCGGCGCTTCGCACCGCACTCAAGAAGGCGAACACTCCCGGCTCGTCGGCCGAGGCCAAGCTGCAGGCCGTTAAGCTGCTCGACCGCGCGGCTCGCAAAGGCCTTATTCATAGGAACGCCGCGGGCAGGCACAAGAGCAGATTGGCGAAGGCGAGCTGAGCGAACCAAGTCGACAGAGCCCCGCACATGCGGGGCTCTTTTTTTTGGGTGCGCGGCCGAGGAGAATTCCTTTCTTGGGGAAAATCCCAATCCTAACCGCGGAGGAACAGAGGACGCGGAGAAATCGCAGAGGACT
>DATEHJ010000371.1:0-3949 GCA_035279645.1 Gemmatimonadaceae bacterium | reverse complement strand
CGCCCGCACCGCAGCAAAAACGGCGCACCGCCGCGCGCGCACCAAGAAGGGCACGCCGAAAACGGAATCTTGATCGCCTCGCGCTCGCGTACCACGTCGCGCGAACAGCGGCGTCACGATGCGTCGCCGTTACCACCGGAGTTCTACGACCGCCGCACCGAGCTCGTCGCTCGCGACTTGCTCGGCGCCATCCTCGAATGTCGGACGCGCGAGGGCGTTGCGAGCGGCCGAATCGTAGAGACCGAAGCGTACCTGGGTGAGCACGACCTGGCGTGTCACGCGGCCGCCGGGCGCACCGCGCGGACCGATCCGCTATACGGCCCGCCTGGCATCGCGTACGTGTATTTCATCTACGGCATGTACTGGTGCTTCAACGCCGTCACCCGCTCCGAGGGCGAGCCGAGCGCCGTCCTCGTACGCGCGCTCGAGCCGGTTTCCGGTATCGAGCTGATGCGACAGCGTCGAGCGACACGCTCTCGCCGCGATGCTGACCTGACGAACGGACCGGGAAAGCTCTGTCAGGCGTTAGGTATCGACGCGAGGCACAATCGGAATCCGCTTCAGGAGTCGCCGCTCCGCATCCTGTACGGCCGCGATGTTCCTCGTCAGTCGGTCACGATCACCCCTCGCGTCGGCATCTCACGCTCTACGGAGTGGCCGTTGCGGTGGTTTGTCACCGACAGCCCGTTCGTATCGAAGACCCCCGCGAGCTTCACGCGCCAGCTCGCCGACCGATAAAAGAAGGCCCGCGCCGATCACGACGCGGGCCGAGCTCTTTGGGGCAGTCGCGCTAGGTCAGTCTTTGCTAATCGAGCTGCCGATGTTGTAGCGTAACCCAGCCTCGTAGGTGAGATGGAATGCCTTGCCGTTGTACAGGAACATCCCTTTTTGCGCCGGGCTCGCGGTCCCTTGAAAGAAGGCCGAGAAGCCGATGAGGCGCAGCTGGCTACCCACGACAAAGTAGGGCGAGACGCCCGTGCGGAGTTGAGTGATGTACGCCTGCGTCGCGTTGTATTCGTCCATGTTCGCAAAGTTCATGTCGGCAGGCGACGCGCCGCTGATCTGTTTGAGCGAGAAGCCGATGCCGGCATACGGATGTACGTAGGAGTTGTTCCCCGGAAATGCCATCGCTGCCACGTCCAGCCGGCGCATGTTCTTGAGATTGATGACACGCGGCAGCGTATCCGTCGGGTCGGCATTCGTGAGAATCGCCGCCTGATCGTTGAAGAAGGCTTCGGAGTACGAGATGTACAACCCACCGTGGTTCCGTGTAATGAGCCATTCCACTCCGCCAAGTGGAGCTTGACGGTGACTCGTCGTCGCGGAGTTGAAGTCCATTCCACCGGCCTTCACGCCCCAGAACCAGGCATCCTTGAATGAACTCCCTAGCTGTGCCGTCCCGACCCGCGGCATCGCGGCGATAATCGCCACGGCGGCGGCCAGGGCACGGGTGATCCGCATACGAGTCCTCGAAGCTGAGGTCTTGAGGTCCAAATCGACGTGATTCCCTGCTGTTCGGACGCGTGGAAGCGTCGGGGCGTCACGGTTTGCCCTTTCGCGCGATCGACGCATACTATGGAAAGAGCAAGATGGCCCGCAGCCCAAAACGGGGTGGGCAGGTCCGAAAAGCCATTCTGACCGCTGCCACGGAGGCCCTCATGTCGTCGATCATCCCGGGAGCACGGGAGTTTCTCACACCGGTCTACGGCACAGTGTTCGGTCAGCGTGCCGATGTTGTTCATCGACTCAAGGAGGGGGATCGGCTGATCCTCGTCCCGGATCCGCCCGGCATTCCACAGCGTCACGTCTGGGTACACGCGCGCGGTGGCGACGTGGTCGGCCACTTGTCGCCCGATGTCAACTCCTGGCTCGTGCGCAGCATGTTCGACGGCGAACGCTACACCGCCGAGGTGAGTCGAGTGGCCGGCGATGATGTCGCGAGCTGGAAGCGACTCGTCATCACCGTGCGAGCGCGCGACGATCTCAGCGAACGCTAAACGATCTTCAGGCGTCGCCCGACTTTTTTGAAGGCTTGAATTGCCGTGTCCAGATCATCGCGCGTGTGTGACGCGGAGATCTGACATCGTACGCGGGCTTGACCCTGCGGCACGACCGGATAGCCGAATCCGGTCACGAACACTCCCTCCTCGAGCAGCGCGTCGCTCATCTGAATCGCCGATGCGGTCTCTCCGACGATAATTGGAATGATCGGCGTCTCGCCGCGCAGCGGTTTGAAACCAGCTTCCGTGATCTGCTCGCGGAAGTAACGCGAGTTCTCGCGGAGCGTCTCGACGCGCTCGGGATGTTCCTCGATGAATCTCACCGCGGCGAGCGCGCTCGCGGCAACTGTCGGCGCTAACGCATTCGAGAAAAGCTGAGGTCGTGAGCGCTGCGTGAGAAAATCGGTGAGCGCGGACGAACCCGCGACGAATCCTCCCGACGCGCCTCCGAGTGCTTTCCCGAGCGTCGACGTGATCACGTCGATTTCACCGAGCAGTCCGTAGTGCTCGGCCGTTCCACGACCGTTCTTCCCAAGCACGCCTGTCGCGTGAGAATCGTCGACAAGGAGGACCGCATCGTGCGCTCGCGCGATCTCGAGAATGTCGGGCAGCTTCGCGATCGCGCCCTCCATCGAGAACACGCCATCAGTCCAGATCAGCCGACGCCTCGCGCTCGAGGCACTCCGCAGCTTGTCGCGCAAATCGTCCATGTCACCGTGCTTGTACACGGCGGTTGTGCACTTCGTAATCGCTTTCGCGAGGCGCATCGAGTCGATGATCGACGCGTGATTCAGCGCGTCGGAGACGACGAAATCTCCCTCTTCCACCACGGTACCGGTGAGTCCTTCGTTGGCATTCCATGCCGACACGAAGCTCAAGGAGGATTCCGTTCCGACGAAGCGTGCGAGCGCTTCCTCGACGTCGCGATGAATGGTGAACGTGCCGCAAATGAAACGGACACTACCGGTGCCAGCGCCAAAACGACGCAGGCCTTCGATCCCGGCCTCGATGACGGAAGGCTCGTCGCACAGGCCGAGGTAGTTGTTCGACGACAGAATCAGAATCTCACCGCGCCCTTCCATCCGAACCCAAGCCGACTGCGGTGAATCGAGATAGTTGAGCCGCTTATAAACCCGGTCGCGCTTGAATTGCTCGATCTGCTGTTCGAGTCCGCCGCCGAATGCTGCGTTGATTCCCGTCACGTTGTCCTCACTGATTGTCGCCCTTCGTCAGGGCCACGACGTCTGCCTTACGCGACCTCGAAAATCACCTTGCCAGCCTCGCCGGACTTGATGGCGCGAATCGCTTCGTCCGCGCCGTCGAGCGGAAAACGATGTGTGATCACCGGTGTTGGGTCAAAGTTGCACGAGCGCAGGAATCGAGTCATCTGGTGCCACGTTTGATACATGCGCCGTCCGACGACGCCGTACACGGTGATGCCCTTGAAGATTACCTCGGTCGCGAAGTCGACCTCGATCGGTTTCGAGGGTATGCCGAGCATCTGCACGTGGCCGCCGACGCGCACGAGCGCGAAGGCCTGATGAATCGCCGACGGCACGCCCGACATCTCGAGAACTACATCGACGCCCAACCCGTCGGTGTGCCTCTTCACCACGTTCGCCGCCTCGTTCGGATGCACGACGTCGTGTGCGCCCATTCGTGAGGCAAGCGCGAGTCGCGTCTCGTTGATATCCGACGCAACGATGCGCGAGGCGCCCGCTGCCTTACAAATGCCGATCGCGAACAATCCGATCGGCCCGCATCCCGTCACAAGCACCGTCGCACCGGGAATCTCCGCGCTCAACGCCGTGTGAAACGCGTTGCCCATCGGATCGTGAATGCCGCCGACGTCGAAGGAGATGTTGTCATCCAGATGCCAGACATTCGTCGAGGGCATCGCGATGTACTCCGCGAAGCAGCCGTCGCGGTCGACGCCGATGATTTTCGTG
>DATEHJ010000370.1:0-6013 GCA_035279645.1 Gemmatimonadaceae bacterium | reverse complement strand
CACTGCACCCGATGCGCGTCGACGCCGTCGACGATGTGAACTTCTCGTACTGGCATTCGGCAACGTTCAATAATGATGGGACGAAGATCCTCTTCAGCGACGAGTGGGGCGGCGGCGGCGCGCCGAAGTGCCGCGCGACCGATCCGCACGAGTGGGGCGCGGACGCGATCTTCAGCATCGATAAAAGCAAGAAGCTGCACTTCGAGAGCTACTACAAGCTCTCCGCGGCGCAGACTCCGGAGGAGAATTGCGTCGCGCATAACGGTTCGCTCGTTCCCGTGCCTGGCCGCGACATCATGGTGCAGGCGTGGTACCAGGGCGGCGTCTCGGTGTTCGATTGGACGGACGCGAAGCACCCACAGGAGATCGCGTTCTTCGATCGCGGTCCGCTGACGCCCGATCACATGGTGCTCGGCGGCTCCTGGTCGGCGTACTGGTACAACGGCATCATCGTGAGCTCGGAGATCACGCGTGGGCTCGATATCTTCGAGCTCTCGCCTAACGCTTTGCTGACGCAGAACGAAATCGACGCCGCGAAGACCGCGCATCTGGATTATCTGAACGTGCAGGATCAGCCGCGCTACACCTGGCCGGCATCGTTCTCACTCGCGCGCGCCTATATCGATCAGCTGGAGCGCTCGAACGGACTGTCGGCGGATCGCGTTGCCGCGACTCGACAGGCGCTCGATGGGGCCGAGAAGGCGAGCGGCTCGGCGCGGCGGTCGGCACTCACGAAGCTCGCAACGCAGCTCGACGGGGACACCAAGACCTCGAGCGACGGCGCGAAGGTGAGTGCTCTAGCGGCTACGGTGCGCGCGGTGAAGTAAGGCGTGCTGTCATCCCGAGCGCAGCGAGGGATCTGCACCTTATTGCCTAGGTGCAGATCCCTCGTCGCTTCGCTCCTCGGGATGACATGACCCAATCAAAGCTCGCGGCAGACGAAGTTGTTCGCGTCGTTAGGATTGCCGCTGCCCTTGTAGGCCGCGCGCTTCGGATACGCGCATAGCGGACGCGCAAGAATCACCTTGCCCGTCGAGTCCTGCTTCGTCGCGGTCAGCTGCTCGGGCGCGATCCCCTTCTCCACCCAGTTCACGATCGCCGCTAACCAGGGCGCGTTCGACGGACCGTTCCCGCCGGCGCAGTGCAGTACGCCTGGCTCCATGAAGAGACGCACGTACTCGCGTGCGTCGGGATTCTTGGACAGCACTTGCTCGTAGTATTTGATCGTCTCGAGCGGATTGAGCGCGGGGTCGGCCCAGCCATGCCACAGGATCAGCTTCGCCTTGCGCGCGCCGAACTTGGAGATGTTCGGATCGTCCGCGTCATACATCGCCGAGATGCGCCGCGATTCCCGATAGAGGTCCGCGCGACCTTGCGTGTAGTCCCACGCGGGGTCGTTGAAGAGCAGATAGCGCGCGCCTTCGATCGCGAAGAACGGCTGCGCGCTGGGATAGTGCATGTCGTGCATGAAGGCACTGTCCGAGCCGACGATCCACGTCGACCAGCCGCCCGCGAGGTTTTCACCGCCTAACGGCTGGCCCGGATAGATCACGTTACCCTCGGCGTCCGTGAGCGGCGAATAAATGGTCTCGATCGCGTGCCGCTGCGCCGTGGTCACGCAGCTCGCGTTCGCCTTGTCATCGGGACACGGTGGCAGTGACGACAGCTTGAACTTGCAATCGCGCGGATCCGTGAGCACACCGTCCTTGACACCGTCGATGGCGTCGCATGCCTCGAGCACGCGGGCGGCGAGAAGGTCGAGGTTCGCGCGGGTCACCAGGGGCTTCGTGAAATACGCCGGCGTCGGATACGCGACGCGCACGTTGCGCGCGAAGGACGCGAAAATGTTCGTGAACGGAATCGCCGGTGCGCCGGCGATCACGCCGTCGAAGTCCTCGGGATACCGCTCCACTTCCATGAGGCCCTGGCGTCCACCGTTGGAGCAGCCGTCGAAGTACGAGTAGCTCGGTTCCGCGCCGTAGTACGCCTTGGCCAGCGCCTTTGCGACTTCCACGGTGCGATGCACGCCGAGAAAGGCGTAGTTGATCTGTCGCTCGGGATTGTTCAGGGCCCACGTCGCGCCCGCGCCGTCGGCCGGATCGGCATGGCCGGTGTTGGTGCTGACGGTGAGGTAGCCGTTCCTCGCGTTGCGTGCGACGGCGCGATTGATCGAGCCGGCGAATCCCCCGTTGCCGCCCATGAGCAAACGCTGATTCCATTTATGCGGTAGCGTGACGACGACGAGGATCTCCTTGCTGATCACTCCCGTCACGCGGCAGAGGTCGGCTGAGTCGACGACCTCCGTGAGTCTCAAGTCGGGGAGGCGGAGGTTTCTGAGCTCGGCGCACGCACCGGCGGGTTCCTGAGCTCCAAGCGGCGTCACGGCGAAGACAATCGCGGTGAGCGCGAGGCGGAGGCAGAAGGTTTTTCGCATGGCCATGAATCGACAGTGGGCCGAGCCCTTGCGCAACCGGCGTCGACAGCGGCTAACACCCCAGACGTCGCTTTCGTCAGTGGTTTCAGCGCGTGTCAGCGGTGTCAGCGACCCACAGCCTAGTCGCGCTACTCCCGTTAGGCCCTGCTTTCCGTGCCGAGTCGCAGAAACGCCAGGCCGAGCATCGTCTGACCACGCGGCGTTTGCAGATCGAGCTCCCCCGCGCGCATCGCGGCGCGCACGTCGGGGAGCGTTGGCGCATCGTCACGCGTGGGAGCCGCGACCTCAGGTACCATGCTCAGGAACACGTATCCGACCATGAGTGCCACGAGTTGACGGAGTGCCGCAAACGTCTCACGCGCCTCGTCGTCGAGCGGCGCTTGCTCCTGCGCGGCGAGCAAGGCATATCCGCGCTCCGCGTCGACACCGAGGAAGGTCGCGAAAGTGGCGACGTCGTAGAACGGATGTCCGAGCCCCCCGACCTCCCAGTCGATGAGCCACGCCCGCGCACCGTCCCAGAGGACGTTGCCCGGGTTGACGTCGTTATGGTTGACGACGCGCCGGCGATCGCGTTCGAGGAGGGACGCTGCTCTAGCGAAGGTCGATCCCGTATCGGTGGCCCAATGCGGCACGACGCCGCGCGCGCGCTGCGTCTGCCAGACGTCGCGGCCGTAGTCGACGGGATTGCGTTCCGCCACACCGGTGGGATCGATGGTGTGCAGCAGTCGAAGACGCTCAACGACGTCGGCGATCGCGCGATCGCGCTGGGCGGGATCACCGAGCACGGCGGGGAGCGGCACACCGTGAATGCGCTCGGAGACCACAGCGCGCGAGGCCTCGTCGACGTGGATGACGCGCGGCGCAACACGTTCTTCCGACGCGCGGCGAAGGATGAGCAGATGCTGATCCCAGAAGCTTGGGTCGACGCCGTCGCCCTGGATGCGCAGCACGTATTCGCCGTGCTCGCTCCTGACCGCGTACAGGGCAGCGCCCGAGAGGCCGCCGCGGACGGGCGTCATCGAATCGATCTTCCCGATGGCGCGCCTTAATGCCTCACGATCGAGCGACGGCGGCAAAGAACTCACGCTGCAATCCGGTTAGAGTCGGGGGGACGTGGCCGATCTGGACCATCTTCGCCACGCGCGCAGCATGCGCGCAGGTGCGTCACGTGTCAACGCCGCGGCGCGATGAAGTGAATGTCTCCAAACTCATGCCAGCGATAGCGGGCGCTGATGGCGCTCTCGTACGCGAGCGCCAGTTGATCACGCCCCGCGAACGCCTCCAGCATCGCAAGATGTGATGCACGCGGGGCATGAAAGCCGGTGATCAGGCCATCCACCACTCGTGGCGGCTGTTCGCGAGTCACGACGAGATCGGTCCATCCCGCTCGAGGGTGCGCCAAGCCATCGGGAGTCGCGACCGTTTCGAGCGCTCGCACGACGGTCGTTCCGACAGCGATGACGCGACCGTTTCTCTGCCGCGCCGCGTTCACGGCCGCTGCGGTTTCGTCCAGCACTTGATAGCGCTCAGGATATGGAAGCTCGGGACTCTCGAAACTCGACACGCCGGTATGCAGCGTGACCGGGGCAACTCGTACGCCGCGCTCCGTGAGCGACGCCAGGACGCGTGCTGTAATTGGCCGCCCAGCCGAGGGCATCTCAGCGCTGCCGGGCTCGCGGGCGAAGATCGTTTGGTAGAATGACAACGGCCAGATCCTCGGCACGTGGGAATAGCGAATCGGCTCGCCGTAGCGACAGGTGTAGTCGTGGAAGCCGTTAGGCAGATCGACGGCAGCGACCCACAAGCGCGTGGAAGTGTCCCACACTCCATCGGGCGAGAGAGGCCATGGCTCGATGAGCTCGGCCTCCACGCCGCCGGGTAAGAGCACTCGTTCGCCGGGAGAGGCATCGAGGAGCGGCGCACTCCCTTTCGCCGTGACGTGTCTGAGCTCGACCGCCCAGCGTGTCGACTCGAGCTGTGTCGACAGGTGCAGACGTATCGGCGCGCCAGCGCGCGCGGCGCGAATGGCTGGCAGTGACGCATTTATTGTCGCACTGTCGTTCACGACGAGCAGGTCGCCGCGCTCGAGATGATCCGCGAGCCGTGTGACATTCGAGTGACGGATCTCATCCGAGCCGACCTCGGTGACCATGAGCCGGACCTCGTCGCGCTCGAGACCGCGCGCCTCGGCAGGCTCGTGCGCCACCAGTTCGTCCGGCAGCGCGAATTGAAGCAGGTCGTTAGGGGTTTGGCTGATCATGCGGCACTCGCCTCCGTTGGAGCGAGCACTGGGCTCAGCGACGCCGCGACATAGCGCCCGCTGGGCAAATCTCCTTCGAGCAGCGCGATCAACGCCGGCACGCGCGCCTCCGGCAGTGGTCGATCGCTGATGTCCTGACCGGGGAATGCCGCTTGATGCATGTCGGTGCGCAGGTCGCCGGGATCCACCCAGTACACGCGGAGCGTCGGATTCTCGACTCCGAGCACCGCGGTGAGTTGCTCGAGTGCAGCTTTGCTCGCGCCGTATCCGCCCCAGCCAGGATATGGATTGACGGCAGCGTCGCTCGTGATCGACAACACGCGCGCACCGGGCTTGAGCGTGTCGCGCACGGCCTGTACCATGCCTAACGGCGCGACGACATTTGCCTCGAGCACCGATTGCAGTGCGTCGAGCGGATATTCCAGGAGAGGCGGGAGCGGACTGGGTCCGAGCGCGCCCGCGTTGTTGACGATGGCATCGAGGCCACCATGTCCCCGCGCCAGCACCGCCAGCGCCGCGCGATGCCCGGCGTCGATGACGTCGCCCGCGAGCGCCGCAACGTGGGTCTCGCGCGCGAGCTCGTCACGGACCGTGGTGAGCCGCCCGGGGTCCCGGGCGGTGAGAATGAGATTCCAGCCGCGTTCGGCGAGGCCGCGCGCCAGCGCGCGCCCCAACCCACGTGAGGCGCCGGTGATCAGCGCAGTGCGTTCTGTTGTCTGCATGTGGATGAAGCTACAAGTTCAAGTGAACTTGAAGTCAAGCCCTCCGCCGCGTATGCTTCGGCATGTCCGATTTGCTCACCATCGGCGACGTGGCGCGCCGGAGCGGTGTGGCCGCCTCGGCGTTGCGCTTCTACGAGGAACGAGGGCTGATCGCGTCCGACCGCGAGAGCGGCGGCCAGCGTCGCTTCCCGCGCCACGTCCTCCGCCGCATCGCCTTCATCGTCTTTGCGCAGCGCATCGGCCTATCGCTCGAGGAGATCGCCGTCGAGCTGGCCAAACTTCCCGCCAATCGAGCCCCAACGGGCCGAGACTGGCAGCGCTTGTCGGCGACGTGGACGTCGCGTATCGACGCGCGCATTGCGGAGCTCGAGCGCCTGCGCTCAGGCCTCACTCAATGCATCGGCTGCGGGTGCTTGTCCCTCGAGCGCTGCCATTTGTCCAATCCCGGCGATCGCGTAGCGCGCCAGGGTGCTGGAGCGCGCTACTGGCTCGGCGACCGCCGACCGCGCTGAACGCGCGGGCTCGATTGGAGCGCGCAGTGGGAATAGAAATCCGTTTGGCGTTGTCTCTCCGGTACACCGTTTTCTTCGTCAGCGG
>DATEHJ010000369.1:0-5488 GCA_035279645.1 Gemmatimonadaceae bacterium | reverse complement strand
AGCTGCGGTTAGCAGCGAATACGACCTGGTGGCATTTCATCGATCGCGATGGCGACGGCACGCTGGCCGACACGGCGGCGGCGTTGTCCGCCGCGGCGCTTTTCGTCGGACACGATTCGGGTCCTCTGCACATCGCCGGCGCGTTCGGCGTTCCCGTGGTCGGCATCTTCGCGCCAGGCGAGCCGCTCCGAACCTTTCCCCAAGGGGTCGGCAAGTCACGAATGCTCGCGCGCCCATCACCCGTTGGAGTCTCGGTCGACGACATCCTGTCGGAGATCGACGCGCTGTGACGTCGATGCCTCAGTTCGATCGCATCTGCATCGTGATGATGAGTGCCGTGGGCGACGCGGTGCACGTCCTGCCGGTGTTGCACGCGCTGAAGCGCCAGGCGCCGCGCTCTCGCGTCACCTGGGTCTTGCAGCCCGGACCGGCCACTCTCGTGCGCGGCCACCGGCACGTCGACGACATCATCCTTTTCGATCGCTCCAAGGGCTGGCGCGCCTTCACCGACGTGCGCCGAGAGCTTGCAACGCGCCAGTTCGATCTCGTGCTCGATTTCCAGGTGTACCTCAAAGCTGGGATCGTGACGTCGTTCACGCAGGCGCCGATGAAGCTTGGCTTCGATCGAGCGCGCGCCCGCGATCTCAACTGGCTCTTCACTACCGATCGCATTCCACCACATGCGCCGCAGCACGTGCAGGATCAGTATCTCGAGTTCCTCACGACCCTCGGCGTACCTAACGACGCAATCGCCTGGAATCTCGGGCCTTGGCCCGAGGAGCAAGAATGGCAGCGCCAATTCTTCGCGCGTCTGGACCGGCCTGCCGCGGCGATCGTCGTCGCCACCAGCAAGCCACAAAAAGACTGGCTGCCGGAGCGTTGGGCCGATGTTGCGGACGTTCTCTATCATGACTTTGGACTCGAGCCGGTGCTCGTCGGCGGCCGAACCGAGCGCGAGCTCGCTGCCGAACGCGTCATCATGGATCGCACGCGACATCGACCGCTCTCCGCGCTCGGGAGCGGCCTGCGCAAGCTGGTCGGCATTCTGGACGGATCCGCGCTCGTCCTGGCGCCAGACACCGGACCGCTGCACATCGCCGTCGCGCTCGACCGTCCCGTGGTGAGCCTGATGGGCTACACGAATCCAAAGCGGACGGGGCCTTACCGTCGCTTTCACGATCTCCTCATCGACGCGTACGGCGAGCCGGGCGAAGACTACCCGATCTCGATGGAGAATCGCCGCGACCGAATGCCACGCATCACCGTGCGCGACGTCGTCGAACGCGTCGAGCGCTGGCGTGCTCGCTATGCGGTCGCGTCGCGATGACGCACCTTCAGCGGCCCGAACTCGTACGCGATGCCTAACGACTCGAGGAGCCGGGCGAGCCGATTGAGGGGAAGGCCCATGACCGCGAAGTAGTCGCCGTCCACGCGCTCGACGATCGTCGCGCCATAACCCTGGATGCCGTACGCGCCGGCCTTGTCCATCGGCTCACCGGTCGCGATATAGGCCGCGATATCGGCATCGGAGAGATCTCGAAACATGACGGTCACCTCCTCGATGTCGGATACCAGGCGTCCCTCCCAGCTCACGGCGACGGCTGTGATCACGACGTGCGAGCGTCCACTCAAGCGCCGGAGCATCCGAGCCGCGTCTCGCTCGTCGAGCGGCTTGCCGAGGACATCGCCGTCGACGACGACGATCGTGTCGCTACCAATCGTGACCGCGTCGGGCGCGGAAACCGCCGCGGCCTTTCCGCGCGCGAGTCGCTCGGCGTGGGCTCTGGGCACCTCGCCGGCGATGTAGCGCTCGTCGATATTCGCTGGACGGACCTCGTGCCGAATGCCGACCAGCGCGAGCAGTTCACGCCGCCGCGGCGACTGCGACGCGAGGACGACCGGCACAACGTCGTTAGGCAAGTCGGCGCGCGGCATGCCTAGCGCTCCAGCCAGAGCGTCACTGGTCCGTCGTTCACCAGCTCGACGTCCATCATCGCGCCGAACTCCCCGGTGGCCACGGCCACACCCCGCTCGCGCAAGAGAGAGATGAAGCGCTCATAGAGAGGAATCGCCGTTTCCGGCCGAGCCGCGTCGATGAAGCTTGGCCGCCGCCCCTTCGCGGAATCTCCGTAGAGAGTGAACTGCGACACGACCAGCAGCTCTCCATCGACGTCGGCGAGCGCGAGGTTCATCTTGTCTTCGGCGTCGGCGAAGAGCCGGAGGCCGACGACCTTGTCGGCCATCCAGGTGACTCGCGACTCGTCGTCGGCGTGGGTAAAGCCGACGAGGAGGAGAAAACCGCGGCCGATGCCGCCGACGGTACGAATCGCGTCCCCGTCGCGGATTCGCACCTCGGCACGCGAAACCCGCTGCAAGAGGACGCGCATGAATAGTCGAGGTGGCTCGGTATGTTGTGCTGCCAAGATAGCGAGTGCCTACGCGCGCTGGTCAGGCCATCTCCGATTTCCCTTCGGTGCGGTGACCTTCCCGGCAGCTCACGCGATCTTGTCGCGCACTCACGTCGACTTGCCGGGCCCTTACGTTGTCTGCGCGCGGCCTAACGTCGGCTAGCGTTTGGCGCTCGTGAGCTTGCGGCGCGCTGACGTGACCTGTCGCGGCACTGAGCTCGGCTTGCCGCGCACTTCGATGACCTGGCCGGCGCCTCACGTAATCTGTCGCTTCGCTCACGTCGCCTTGTCGCGTGCACCGATGCGCTTGCCGCGCCCTGCGATGACTTGTCCGCGCACTCACGCGATCTTGCGGCGCGCACACGTCAGCTCGTCGGCGCCTTCGCTGACGTGGCCGTTCGCTCACGAGACCTGTCCTGCGCCGCACGTCAGCTTCCCGTCAGCTGACGTTGCCTTACCCAGCGCTCACGTTGCCTATCCCGCACCACGCAAGTGCTACCGGCGATCTCAGGTCGCGTCGTTTAGCACTTACGTCAGCTTGCCGAGCACTTGGGTCACCTCGCCGAGCGCTCACGTCAGTTTGCCGACGCCTCACGTGAGCTGTCCACGCCTCGATGTCATCTACCCACGACTCGATGGCGTCTCTCCACGACTCGATGACGTCTCTCCACGACTCGATGGCGTCTCCCCCCGACTCGATGGCGTCTCCCCACGACTCGATGGCGTCTCCGCACAACTCGATGGCGTCTCCCCACGACTCGATGGCGTCTCCCCACAACTCGATGGCGTCTCCCCACGACTCGATGGCGTCTCCCCCCGACTCGATGGCCTGTCCCCACGACTCGATGGCGTCTCCCCACGACTCGATGGAGTCTCCCCACGACTCGATGCCGTCCACCCACGACTCGATGGCGTCTACCCACGACTCGATGGCGTCTATGCACGACTCGATGGCGTCTACCCACGACTCGATGTCATCTGTCGTCGACTCGCTGAGCTTCGGCCACTGCTTCGAGGCAGCCCGTCCCCGTCGCCCGCACCGCGACTCGCGCTCGCTTGCCCCTTCCTCGAGCCGCCATCAGCTTCTTGGGCATGACGTTCCCACAATCGGGCGCGCGCGGCGCCGACCGTGTGCGCTCACTGCCCTCGCTCTCGCAAACGATCGACGTCGAGACGCCGGAGCTCGTCGTCTTTTCGTACACGATAGCTGGCGTGGGATCGCGCGCGCTCGCCGCGGTTATCGATTCGTTGATCTGCATCGCCGCAGTCGTCGCGATAGTCGGGACACTTGCCGCAGTCTCGCCATCGCGTCCAGAGCGCACGGGCCCCGGGCCCGGAAGTGCCTTCGATGCCTGGGCCACGGCGATTGTCGTGCTCGGAGTCTTCTGCGTGCTGTGGGGCTATTACGTGCTCTTCGAGGGACTCGCCGATGGCCAGACGCCGGGCAAGCGCCTCCTGCGATTGCGTGTCGTGCTCGACGGCGGCTACTCGGTGACCTTCGGTGCGTCCGCGGTACGCAATCTCGTCCGCGTCGTCGACATCCAGCCGATTCCCTGCTACGTCGTCGGAATACTCAGCGTCATCTTCTCGAAATCGGGGAAGCGACTCGGCGACATCGTTGCCGGTACCATCGTCGTCCGAGAGGCATTGATCAGACAGCTCGCACCGAGCGAGCCGAGCTCATCACCCGACACCGTCGCCGCGTTGGACACCGCGCTCACCGAGGAGGAATTCACGGTGCTCGAGCGCTTCATGGAGCGTCAGAGCTCGTTCGACAGCGCGCGGCGCAACGCGCTCGCCGAACAACTGACGACGCGGTTGGCGAGCGCTCTTCCGTCGGACGTCGCGCGCACCACGAGCGCAGCCGATCTGGCGGTGCTCGGCCGCCTTTACGATGCCGAGCGCGCCGCGAGAGCGAGAGGCGTCGCGGCACGCGAGCAGCGTGGCGCCGCTCGCGAGCGCAATGTGCTGCTGGCCACGCGCTCGCCGCGATGGAACGCGTTCGCGGCGCGTCTTGCCGACGCGCAGCGACGTGGCCTTCGCTCGCTGGGCGAGGACGGCGTCCGCGACTTCGTCGCCGAGTACCGCGATCTGGCATCGGATCTCGCGCGGCTGCGGACAGCCGCACAAGGCCGGGACACGCCGGAACTTTTCTATCTCAGCCGGCTGCTCGCCGGCGCGCACAACCTCCTCTATCGTGGGCGCACGCTTACGCTTACCGACGTCGTCCGTCTCGCCGCCATCGAGGCACCGCGCGAAGTGCGCCGGTCCTGGCGCCCGATACTCCTTGCCGGCGTGCTGCTCTTTGGCCCCGCCGTCATCGCGTACGACGCCGTCGTTAGGCAGCCGGCGGTCGCGGCGACCTTCATTCCCGCCGCGATGCTCGATCGCGCCGAGGAAGGCGTGCGCCGCGCGCGCGAGCGAAAGGGCTACATCCCCGATCCGGAAATTTTCCGGCCGACGATGGCGAGCCAGATCATCGCCAACAACGTGCAGGTCACCTTCGGAGCATTCGCCTTCGGCATCACCGCCGGCATCGGGACCGTGTTGCTGCTCGTGATGAACGGCGTGAGCTTCGGCGGCATCCTTGGCCTGTACCAGTCCAAGGGCATTCTGACATTGATCATCGCCTTCGTTGCGCCGCATGGCGTACTCGAGCTCACGGCGGTGTGCATCGCTGGGGGCGCCGGCTTCCTCCTCGCGGCCGCGCTGCTCCTCCCAGGCCGGCGCACTCGAAGACGCGCGCTGGTCGAGAATGGGCGGCGTGCGATAAGGCTCGTCGCCGCGGCGACGGTACTGCTTCTCGTCGCCGGGACCCTCGAGGGCTTCGTGTCTCCGATCCCATCGTGGCCGCTGGGTGCGAAGCTCGCCGTCTCCGGGGCGACTCTGGTATTGCTCGTGATCTATCTCAGTTCCGGCCGCGAGCGGCGAAGCCTAACGATCCCTGCGCAGGCTGAGCCAGCTGAGGACTCGCGCTTGAGCACCAGCACCTGAGGCGGGAAGATCACCTGGAAGGCGAGCGTCTCCCAGGCCGATTGGTGCTTGGAGAGGATCACGGCGGGCCTGGTCGGCAGGTTCTC
>DATEHJ010000368.1:0-2019 GCA_035279645.1 Gemmatimonadaceae bacterium | reverse complement strand
CGCGCGTGTCGATCGAGCCCCAGAGCCTTTGGAACGGCGTCTGGCGCGACATGGCCGACATGAGCGGCGTCGATGTCGTCGGCTTCGAGTCGGCGCACCTGGTGCACCGCGACTTCGAGCGACTACTGAATGCAGGCTCGCGTTGGCAGTGGCGCGCGACGACCGACGTCGTGGAGACGCTGCGCGAGCAGAAAGACGAAGACGAGATCGCGAACATCACTGCCGCGGCGCGCGTGGCCGAGCGCGCGCTCGAGCGGACCCTCTCGGAAGTGCGCGCGGGTCAGACGGAGCTCGAGATCGCAGGCGCACTCGAGCGGGCGCTGCGCGACGAAGGCAGCATAGGGTTTCCGTTCGAGACGATCGTCGCATCGGGCGAGCGCTCGGCGCTGCCGCACGCCAGAGCCGCCGACCGGCCAGTTCGCGTGGGCGACTTCCTTCTCATCGATTTCGGTGCCATAGTGGACGGCTATTGTTCCGACATCACGCGGACGGTCGTCGTTGGCCGCGCGACCCAAGAGCAGCGCGACGTGCACGACATCGTGCGCGCCGCGAACGAGCGCGCATCGGCTCTCGTTCACGCGGGCATGAGCGGCAAGGATGCCGATGCGTTGGCTCGGCGCTACATTGAGGAGCGCGGGTTGGGCGAGGCGTTCGGTCACAGCCTCGGTCATGGAATTGGTATCGAGGTGCACGAAGCACCACGACTCGCGCGCACGACGGAGGCGGTGCTCCCCGAGCGCGCCGTCGTGACGATCGAGCCGGGCGTGTATCGCGCTGGGTGGGGCGGAGTACGCGTCGAAGATGACGTCGTGCTGGGCCGTGACAGCGCAACCATTTTGACGAATTTTTCGCGCGAGCTCCTCGAGGTCGGCTGACGTCCGGAGGGAGACATTTCTGACACACCCATGATTGACCTGCGCTACGTGAAGAAACTCGTCGAGCTGCTCGACGGGTCTTCGGTGGATTCGATCGAGATCTCGTCCGACAAGGGCATGAAGATCCGCATCTCGAAGACGCCACAGCAGAGGGGAATGGGAATCGCGACGACCGCGGCGCCAGTTCAGGTGGCAGTCCCAATGTCGACTCCGACGTTGATCCCAGCGGCAATGGCTGCGGCGCGCATGACGCCCTCGGACGGCGTTCCAGTGACGACGCCGGAAGCGGCGCCGCCCGCGCCGGTGGAACCGTCCAAGCCGAAGCTGCTCGAGGTGAAGTCACCGATGGTGGGCACGTTCTATCGCTCACCAGAGCCGGCGTCGCCTGCGTACGTGAGCGAAGGATCGCGCATCGCGAAGGGCGAGATCCTGTGCATCATCGAGGCGATGAAGATCATGAACGAGATCGAATCCGAGTACGCCGGCGTCGTGCGCGAGGTACTCGTGAGCGATGCGCATCCGGTGGAGTACGGACAGGTCCTCTTCCGGATCGACCCCAATGGCTAACCCAGCCGTCTCGACCGCGTCCGAATCGCCGAGCGCACCGGCTCAGCAGGCGCCCGCCTTCAACTTCAAGGCGGTGCTGCAGCGGATGATCCAGCAGAACGCATCCGACCTGCACCTCAAAGTTGGGCGTCCGCCGGTGCTGCGCGTGAACGGTGATCTGAGCTCGCTCGATGTCCCGCCGCTGCGACCCGAAGACCTCAAGGCGCTCGCCGAGCAGATCATGACGCCCAAGCAAGTGAAGGACTTCGCGGAGCACAAGGAAGCGGACTTCGCGATCGGCGTGCCGGGTATCGGACGATTCCGTGTGAACGTGTACCAGCAGCGCGGCACGATCGCCTACGCGCTGCGGTCGGTGCCGTATCAGGTGCGCACGATCGAGGAATTGAATCTTCCGCAGATCATTTCCGACATCTCGCTGCGTCCGCGCGGGCTGGTGTTGGTCACCGGCATCACGGGGTCCGGGAAGTCGACGGCGCTCGCGGCAATGATCCAGCACATCAACGAGAAGCGTCACGCGAATGTGATCACGATCGAAGATCCGATCGAGTTCCTGCACCGTGACATTAACTCGAGCATC
>DATEHJ010000367.1:0-4972 GCA_035279645.1 Gemmatimonadaceae bacterium | reverse complement strand
ACGAGCCGCATGAAATGCGGCGCGCACTTGGCTCTGACCATCATCCGCCCGAGGTAGCTCCGATGCAACGTGACGAGCTCGGTGAGCACTTCCTCATATTCAGCCGCGCTGAGATCGGAGAGGCGGGCACCGCGCCCCGTTGGCACGAGGAAGTAGGCATTAAATGAGACGGCGCCTTCGCGCGCCGCCCAGTCTACGAGACGCTGCAACTCGGCGCGGTTTCCTTTTGTAATAGTCGTCTGGATGATGAAGTCCAGCTTGTGCGCGCGCAGTCGCGCGATCGCGGCGGCGGTGGCGTCGAAGGCGCCGTGCCCCTTCCGGAAGTTGTCGTGGTGCTTCGGCGTCAGGGAATCGACGGATACCGCGAAGCCGGTGACGCCGGCATTCTTCAGCGACTCGATCCGACGATCGTCGAGGAGGGTGCCATTGCTCCCAACGACAACCGTTGCACCGTTATGCACCGCGTGCTCGGCGATCCGCTCGAGGTCTGTGCGCAGGAGCGGCTCGCCGCCGGAGAGGATGAACAGCGGCGAGGGATTGAGCGCGAGGATCTCGCGCGCGATGCGCAGGCACTCCGCAGTCGACAGCTCACTCGTCGCTGACTCGTGTGGGCCCGCCGAGATGTAGCAGTGGGCACACTCGAGATTGCAGCGGCGCGTGAGATTCCACGCGATCACGTGTGGCACGTGTTCGCGCGGCGTCTCCAGCTTCGGCGCCTCGGCCCGTCGGAAGTCTACCGCGGATGCCCCATGTGGAGCTCCCCCATTGTCATCCCGAGTGCGCGGAGCGCGCGAGGGATCTCCTTTTGCCCTGCATCGCGACGAAAATCAGATCCCTCGTCGCTGCGCTCCTCGGAATGACACTTAGAGTTTCAACCGCCCCTCCGCACCAGTTCCTCTACGGCTGCCTTTGCATCTTCCGGCTTTACCAACTTCATATCGACGGGGCATTTCGCCGCCGCTTTCTCCACATCTCGAATGGGACAGCGGGTGATGCCCGATGCCTTCGCTTCCTCGATCATCTGGCGCATTTCCGGCGAGAGCGCGGGCGCGCCCCCCTCGGCTTCGGCGCGAATCTGCTTGGCGCGGAGCTCGTTGAACATCACGAGCATGGTGTCCATGTCGAATTCGTCCGCCTCGATCATCGCCTGCTTGTTCTCGTCCATGACGCGCGTCGTTATGCGCCAGATCTCGTGCGCGCGGCCGAAGCGCTCGACGGTGTTGCGGGCGAGCGGACGCGCGATGAGCGGCACGAGCTGAAGCCGCTGCCACGCCTCCTGCGTCCACACGATTGGGTCAGTGGCGGTGCGCGCGCGCCGCCCGATGCGTCCGGTGATCGGGCATTTCACTTCGACGGTCGAGTCGACGGGCTCCGCATCGTCGTCGTGCCCCTCGATTTTCGTTCGCGTCATCTGCTCCTGCGCCTTCACTTCAGCCAACGCTATTTCTTCAGCACTCCCAATCCCCATGATCAACTGCATGTGCGTCGGAAGGAGTTTACGAATGGCCTCGTCAAGACGAGGGTTGGTAACTATGTCGCCGCCGTGCTCGAGGACGAACTCTTCTACGGCTTTCCTCGCGATTCCCTGGGCGAAGGGAGGCACGCGAAGAATGCGAACCTCCGCATCGGGCGCCCAGGGAAGAGAAGCGACGCCGTCCTCTTCGATCCACGGGATGTCTTCTGGCCTAACGCCAACCGTGCCGACCAAGAGCACGTTGCACGTCGCCATACGTACGAGGTTCTCAGCCTGCGAACCCAGCTCCGTGTCATCTATGCGATGCGCGCCGTGCCGGCCAATAATCAGAACGGACGGCTTGATCTCTTCCGCCCACTGCATAACGACCTGGAACGGCTTCCCGACGAGAATCTGCGTCTTGATCGGGACATCGGGGAATTCCTGCGCCATGACCTCGGCGCGTTTCAGGTTCGCCTGACAGAGCTTGAGCAAACCCTTATCGATGATGTTGTTATGTAACTCTTCCTGCTCCTCGAATTTAAAGACTTTAGATGCTTGCACGGAGAGGACGTCTTTGATATTGCCAAAAACGACATGGTGATATTCCACATCAAAGGCGCTGCACACATACAACGACGCGCCAAACTGCTGGGCGAGCTCCAACGCGCTGCGCATCGCTTTGTACGAGTACGACGAGCCGTCGACGCAGACCATGAAACGTCCGCCGTCGAGCGCGCCGGCTTCTCGAACGATGAGCATGTCCTTCTCGATCTCGCGTAACGATCGCGCAACGACGCCGCCGAGCTGCGAATACGCCTGGCGGCCGAGTCCATGCGCGCCGATCGCGACGAGATCGTATTGTCTGCCTGACGAGCCGACGAGCTTCGCCGCTTCGTCTTCTTCCTCGGCGACGATGCGTCCATTCTCGCCGAGTCGGACGTCGCTCCGCGTCTTCGCACCGCCGTCGTAGCCCGCGGCGCGATTCGGATCGAAGCCGATGAGACCGGGCAGCCGTCCCTCGCCGCGATTGACCTCGCGCACGATCTCCTCGTAGTTGATCCCCTCGAGGAGTTGTCGCGTGATCGGCACCCCGGCACGCTCGCAACGCATCGCGAGCTGGTCGAGGAAGCTGTCCGCGATGAGCTGCAGACCCTTCTCGATCAACTTGTCGTGAATTTTGCGCTGGCGCTTTATCTCGTCCGCCGTCTGGAACTGGGCGGGGAGGCCGGTCTCGAGTTGTCGGAAGCGGACGTCGTGGAGTCGCGCGGCGTAGACGTGGTTGCCGGTGATGCGACCGCCGGAGGCCCGGCAGATTTCTATGGCTCGATCGAGAGCCCAATCGGAATGAGGCGAGTTATCGACGGGAACAAAGACTTCCCTATATGGCATGGCGCCGCCCTCGGCCGTGATGGGGTCGCTAAACGGATTCTCCGAATTGCTGGGCTTCTTCTCTGCAGACCATCAGAGTCGGAGGTGCGCGAATACACCCGCGCACCGGCTACCCGTCAATTCTCGTGCGCTCTACCCACTACTTCCATGCCGAAGCTTCTTTGCGCGGCGCACGAGAATCGTCTATTTGGAGTCGCTCGCGCTGTGCGCTCGCTCCCGCTCCTCGCGCGAAACCACTCCTTCTCGCGAACCGGCAAAGCTCGCCGCGCGAGATATGAAACGTAGCGATGCGTGTGTCAAGGGACGGAACAGCGCGCCGGACCGAGAGCGATCGGGTTGGAGCCGAAGCCTTCGGAGCGCGAGCGCACGCTTCCTGCTGCGAAGCTTCTCGTCTCCTCAAACGGTCGACAGCCATGGTTAACTCGTCTCGTGGAACGCTCACCGCGATCGCGCTCTCCAGCGCTGGCTTCGAGAACGGCGCTGCGATCCCGGTGCAATTCACCTGCGATGGCGCAGACCAATCGCCACCACTCGCATGGGAGGACGCTCCCGGCAACACCGCTTCGTTCGCGCTGCTCTGCGAGGATCCCGATGCGCCCGGCGGTACCTTCATTCACTGGGTGCTCTACGACATTCCACCGATGACGCACGCGCTGCCCCAAGGCGTGCCGAAAGGTCCCACCGTCGCGTCGCTCGGCGGAGCCAAACAAGGAAAAACGAGCTTCAAGAATGCCATCGGCTATGGCGGGCCGTGTCCACCAAAGGGACCGGCGCACCACTATCATTTCATTCTTGTCGCGCTCGACAAATCGTTAGGCCTGGAGCCGGGAGCCAGCTACACCGACGTCGTCAACACGATGCACGGCCATGAGCTCGCGCGAGGTGAGCTCGTCGGCACCTACGCGCGAAAGACCTAGGCATTGTCACCCCGAGCGTAGCGAGGGGTCTGCTTTTGTTGACCGCAGGAAAGCAGATTCCTCGGGTCGCTGCGCTCTCTCGGAATGACAAAGCGGCTTACGGGACGATCTGCTCTCCCTGCTCGTCCCAGACCGTGAGCGCGTCGACGGGGCAGCTCGCGCATGCCTTGAGCAGGCACGCCCGATCGACATTCTCCGGCGCGCGGAAGATGGCGATGTCTTCCTCGTCGAGAATGAACGCTTCCGGCGCGGCGGTGACGCAATCGCCGAAGCCGACGCAGAGCGTGCGATCGATCCGCACGCGTAACCCGCCGACCGTGCGTTCGTGCGACTCGTCGCTCACATGCCCTCGAGCCCGAGCTCGGTGCGCGCGCGGTCCATCACTTCAGGCGTGACCTCGCCGATCGCGCGATCGCGCGCGTAGTCGGTGTAGATCTTCTTCACCATGCCGCGCACGAAGCTCGGAACACGTGCGAGTCGATCCTCGGCGTCGGAGCTCCATGTCGGGCGAGGTGCGTTGCGCGTGGCGTGTGGCGCGTCGTCGATAAAAGCATCGTCTCGCCCATCGACGTTGCCGCGCGTGAACTCGAGCGGCTGCTCGTCCAGCGTTCGCCCGCCGATCTCGACACCGAGGGTGCTCACGAGCTGCGTTTCCATCGGATTCGCCAGCATCGCGACGCGTCTCCCGCAGCGCGGACACGTGAACGAAGCAGTGAAGGTGCCGTCGCCGGGTTGCTGGCGCTCCTCGAACGTCATCTGCGTGTCGCAGTCGATGCAAAGAAACTTCATGCGCGTGGCGCGTTGAGCGTGGCGCGTTGAGCGTAGACGGCGGTCACCATCGCATCCGGTAAAGGTGGAGTCGCACCACCGGCGGGAACGAAAGGCAGACGTGCGAGAATCGGAACGTCGAACGCCGCGGCGAGTCTGTCGCCGGCGTTCCCGGAGAAGAGTGGACCGATTGTGTCGCACGTCGCGCAGGCGTAGCCGCTCATATTCTCGACGACGCCGAGGATGGCGACGCCGGCGTCGCGCGCGGCGGTGAGCGCGCGCTGCACCGAGCGCGCGGACTCGTCACTCGGGATCGTGACCGCGATCGCTGACAGCTTATCGCGCACGAGCGTGGCGAGATCGCCGAGTCGGCCCGCGTCCGGCGGCATGTCGACAAACAGGACGTCGAGCACGCCCCACGCGACGTCGGCGAGGAATTCAC
>DATEHJ010000366.1:0-4832 GCA_035279645.1 Gemmatimonadaceae bacterium | reverse complement strand
CGTGGCGCGTGGCGCGAAAAAGCCAGGACGACCAACGCGTCACGCGCCACGCGCCACGCGCCACTACAACGGAATATTCCCATGCTTCTTCGGCGGATTCTTATCGCGCTTGGTTTGGAGCGTCTCCAGCGCGTCGATGAGGCGGGGACGCGTGTCGCGCGGGTCGATCACGTCGTCGAGAAAGCCGCGGCTCGCCGCAATGTACGGATGCGCGAACTTCTGGCGGTATTCCTCGATCTTTGCTTCCGTCGCGCGCTCGGCGTCCCCACTGTCGGCGATCTCTTTGCGAAACAGGATTTCGACGGCGCCCTTGGGCCCCATCACGGCAATCTCCGCCGTCGGCCAGGCAACATTGTAGTCGCCACGGATGTGCTTGGACGACATGACGTCGTACGCGCCGCCATAGGCTTTGCGCGTGATCACTGTCAGCTTGGGCACCGTTGCTTCGCAATATGCGTACAGCAGCTTTGCGCCGTGCTTGATGATGCCGCCGTGCTCTTGCGAGACGCCGGGCAGAAATCCCGGTACGTCCTCGAACGTAACGATCGGAATGTTGAAGGCGTCGCAGAAGCGAATAAAACGCGCGGCCTTGAGGGATGCATTGATATCCAACACACCCGCCAGCACCGCCGGCTGATTCGCGACGATGCCAATGCTGAACCCGCCCAGGTGCGCGAACCCGCAAATGATGTTCGCGCCATAGTCGCATTGCACTTCATAGAACGCACCGTCGTCGATGACACGCTTGATGACTTCGTGCATGTCGTACGGCTTGTTCGGATTGTCGGGGACGACGTCGAGCAATTGCTCATCACGCCGATCGCGTGGATCGGTCGATTTGCCGCGCGGCGGATCGTCGACGTTGTTCGACGGAATGAAGCGAAAGAGCTCACGAATCGCCTGCAGACAGGCCGGCTCGGAGTCGAACGCGAAGTGGGCGACGCCGGAGGTGCGCGCGTGCGTGTCGGCGCCGCCGAGGTGCTCCATCGTCACGTCCTCGTGCGTCACCGTCTTCACCACGTTAGGCCCGGTGACGAACATGTAGGAGCTGCCACGCACCATGTAGGTGAAGTCGGTGATTGCGGGCGAGTACACGGCCCCGCCGGCGCACGGTCCGAGTATCGCCGAGATCTGCGGCACCACGCCCGACGCGAGGGTGTTGCGCAGGAAAATGTCGGCGTACCCTGCCAGCGAAAGCACGCCCTCCTGAATGCGCGCGCCACCGGAGTCGTTGAGCCCGATTACCGGTGCGCCGTTGCGGACGGCGAGGTCCATGACCTTGCAAATCTTTTCCGCGAACGTCTCGGAGAGCGAGCCGCCAAACACCGTGAAATCTTGCGAGAACACGTACACGAGCCGGCCGTCGATGCGTCCGTAGCCCGTGACGACGCCATCCCCATACACCTTCTGATCGGCGAGCCCGAAATCGTCGGAGCGATGCATGACGAATCGATCGAACTCGACGAAGGAGGCATCGTCGAGCAGCAGATCCAGACGCTCGCGCGCGGAAAGCTTGCCCTTCGCGTGTTGTGACTTGAGGCGTTCAGCACCGCCGCCAAGCTCGGACTCCGCAATGCGGCGCTCGAGTTGCTCGAGCTTTTCGCGCATGGACATAAGAAGGGGCTAGGGGGTAGGGGCTAGGGGATAGTACGAATTCCTAGCACCTAGCACCAACCACCTAGCACCTGGTGCCAACCGCGCAGCACCGAGCACCTCGCAAGGTCAGCTTTCGATCGGCGGAATATCGATGCCGACGTATCCGTCCTCGTGCAGTTCGTCCATCGGCAGCACTTCCGACGGCTTCTCCGGACGCGGCGGCTGATCCTCGGGAATGTTCGTCACCGCGAGCACGATCCGACGGTGGATCGGATCGACCTCGAGCACTCGCATGTCGAGGTTCATCGTCTCGTAAACGACGTCCGCGGGATTGTTCACTGCCTTGCCAGTTGGACTCAGCTGCGAGATCGGAACAAACCCTTCGATGTCGTTGCCGATATCGACGACGACGCCCTTGTCCATCAAGCGGACGACCTTGCCGGCGAGATCCGTTCCCACTGGATACGACTCGCCGATGCGCAGCCACGGATCCTCCTCGGCCTGCTTGAGACCGAGCGAGATGCGCTTGTTCTCAGAATCGATGTTGAGAATCACCACATCGACCGCGTCGCCTTTCTTGACGACTTCCGACGGATGCTGTACGCGCTTCGTCCAGCTCATGTCGGAGATATGGATCAGGCCATCGATACCTGGCTCGATTTCGACGAATGCCCCGAAGCTCGTGAGGTTGCGAACCTTGCCATTGATCCGCGTGCCGACGGGATACTTGAGGGGCAACACCATCCACGGATCCTGCTCGGTCTGTTTCATACCGAGCGAGATCTTCTCCTCGTTCGGATCGACCTTGAGCACGACCGCTTCGATCGTCTCACCAATCGAGACGAGCTTCGATGGATGGCGGACGTTGCGCGTCCAACTCATCTCGCTGATGTGGACGAGCCCCTCGATGCCTGGCTCGAGCTCGATAAATGCCCCGTAGTTCGTGATGGAGACGACCTTGCCGGTGACGCGCGTTCCAACCGGATACTTCTCGGCAACGTCTTTCCATGGATAGCTCTGAAGCTGCTTGAGCCCGAGTGAAATGCGCTCGCGCGTCCAGTCGATGTCGAGCACCTTGACCTCGAGCTCCGCTCCGATCGACACGAGCTCGGAGGGGTGCGAGATGCGACCCCACGACATGTCAGTTATATGCAGCAAGCCGTCGACGCCACCAAGGTCGATGAACGCACCAAAGTCGGTGATGTTCTTCACGACGCCTTTGCGCACCTGATCCTTCTGCAGCTCTTTCATGAGCTTCTCACGCTTCCCGGCGCGCTCGTTCTCGAGGATCACACGACGGGATACCACAATGTTTCTTCGCCGCTTATTCAGCTTGATGATCTTGAACTCGAACTTCTGGCCGAGCAGCTCGTCGATGTTCGGCACGCGCCGCAAGGCGATCTGCGAGCCCGGCAAAAACGCGTCGACACCCATCAGGTCCACAACCACGCCGCCCTTGATCTTCTTGACGAGCGTGCCTTCGACCGGCTGATCGTTCTCGTACGCGAGTCGGATCTTCTCCCACACGCGCATGAAGTCAGCTTTCTTCTTCGACAGGACGACCGCGCCTTCCTGATCCTCGAGATGCTCGAGGAGGACTTCGACTTCATCGCCCGGCTTGATCGGCTCGAGGTCCTTGAATTCCTCGCGCGCGATGGTGCCTTCCGATTTGAAGCCGATGTCGAGGACGACAGTGGTGTCGTTCACCGACTGAACGCGAGCTTTGACGATCTCGCCTTCGTCGATCGACGCCATGGAGCCCTGATAGAGCTCCATCATCCGCTCGTAGTCGGCGGAGGTGTACTCGTCTTCGTCGTAGAGTTCTGGACGGCGGTTGGCAAGCGGACGAAGCTGGCCGCGCACTGCGTCGCGTCGCTCACGCTCCGACAGCGTACCGGTTGGTGGGTTTTGGGTTTCGAGTTCGGACATGACTTGAGAAGATCTCCTGGAGATCGCGGATCTTTAGCCTCGCCGCGGCGAGAGTTGAGAGTGCTGTAAACTTCCGTCCCCACCTCGGGGACGGACAAAGTGAACCTTGTAAGCTAACCGGAGGCAGAATTATCGTCAACCGCCGAAGTCGTGTCCTCACGCTGAGTTACGGCTTTCACCAGAGCCACGATCCGTTCCACCTGCTCCTCCTGCGTCAAGAAGGTCGTGTCGATGAGGATCGCGTCCTTCGCCTGAACGGTTTGCGTCGCGTCACTGGCGTCCCGCTGCACGATGCGACCGGTCTCTTCGGCGATCTCCTCATCCGATGGACTCCTGCCGAGCTGTTGAACGAGCCGGCGCCGGGCTCTTTCCCAAGGATCGGCGACGAGAAACACCTTCACGCTCGCGTCCGGAAAAACCGCCGTCCCCATGTCTCGACCGTCGACGACTATGTCGTTATCTCGTGCCGCCTCACGCACTTTGTCGTTCACCCAGGCGCGCACGCGCTGCATCGCCGCCACCTTCGAGACGTGTCGCGTGACCTCGAGCCCGCGTAGCTCCTCGTCGGCGTTTTTGCCATCGATGAGCGGTGAAAAGGACATCCCGCGCGGTACGAGACGCACCCCGCGCGCGGCATCGCACACTTGCTTCTCCGTCCAGGCGCCCTCCTGGGTGCCGCGCCGAAGTTGTGCGGCCGTCGCCGCGCGGTAGAGGGCGCCGGAATCCACGTGTCGAAAGGAGAGTCGCTGCGCGACCCACTGCGCCGTCGACGACTTTCCCGATGCCGCGGGCCCGTCGATCGCAACGACGATGTGCCGATTCGCCATCAGCAAACCACCGTCGCAAGATCGGACCAGAATCCGGGATACGAGACAGCGACACAGGCACGGTCATCGATTGTGATGTCGTTACCAGGCAATGCACCGAGCACGCCGAACGACATCGCGAGGCGATGATCGCCGTGTGTGACGATGGACCCACGCAAAGGCGAGCGCGAGCCGACGATTCGCATGCCGTCTTCCAACTCCGATGCGTCTGCGCCGATCGCACGCAGGTTCGCGACGACGGCGGCGATGCGATCGCTCTCTTTGACGCGCAGCTCAGCCGCGCCGGTGATGACCGTTTCGCCCTCGGCGCGGGCCGCCAGGCACGCGAGCAGGGGCAATTCATCGATCATCGATGGCACGATCTCGGCACCGACCTCTACACCGCGGAGCGCACGCGGCCTAACGACGACAGGCGAGATCCACTCGCCGCCGCTGAGGCGGTCACGCGCGAACTCGACGGTAGCTCCCATCCGCCGCAGC
>DATEHJ010000365.1:0-2864 GCA_035279645.1 Gemmatimonadaceae bacterium | reverse complement strand
GTTGCAGCACCAGGGAGAGATTGTCGCCACTCCAGAATCGATTGCTCTGGCTAGCGAAGAATGCGCTTGCGACGCAAAGGGCGAGGAGAGGACCGAGCGTTGCCGGGCGCGGAATCCGGTGGCGCATCGCGCTCCCTAGTCGCGCCGCCCGAAGCAGAGCGACATGCCTGTCTTCACGTCCTTGCTTTCGACGCCCGGTGCAGCGTTGGCGGCGATGAGCGTGACGCCCGTGTCCGTGTAGCCGGCTGGCTTCTTTCCAGTCTTGATATACGTCGCTCCAGCAGCGACGCCTAACGCGGCCATCTTGACGGGGTACTGTTGCGCCGTCGCGGCGATCGCCCCCGAGGCAATATCGCGAATGCCCTGACACCCGCCGTCGACGGAGACGATGACGATTCCCTTCTCCTTTCCAGCCGCTTTTATCGCCTTGTAAGCACCGGCAGCCGTCGGTTCGTTGATCGTGTAGACGAGATTGATGTCGGGACTCTTCTGCAGGCAGTTCTCCATTCCCGCCTGCCCTTTGCTCTGGTTGCCGTAGCTGTCCGCCATGCACACGACCTCGGGCGGATGCCCCAGCTCGTTGCTCGATTTGTTAGGCGACGCGAGACCGAGGCCGTGGAGAAAGCCGTTGTGCCGCTGCGCTCCGACGGGATGCCCCGGAAAAAGATCCAGCGTCGCAATTTTGGGCCGTTTGCCTCCCAAAATCGCCTTCGCATACGAACCGATCAGCGTGCCCGCCTCGTAGTTGTCCGTCGCAAAGAGCGCATCCGTCGCGTCGACGGGGTCCGTCGGGCTGTCGAGCGCAATCACGAGAATGCCCTTCGCTCGCGCCTTCCCGATCGCCGGGACAATCGCCTTCGAGTCATTCACGGTGATGAGAATGACCTTGGCGCCGGCGGCGATCATGTTCTCCATCGCCGTCACCTGGCCGGCGTTGTCACCATCGTTCGTGCCGGCGCCGGTGAGCAGACGCACGCCATTGTCGTGAGCCGCGGCGAGAGCCCCCTCCTTCATCTTCACGAAGAAGGGGTTGCTCTCAGTTTTCGTAATCAGACCGATCGTCGGTTGCTGCGCGCGCGCCGTCGCTGCGACCGCGACGAGCGCAGCCAACCACGTTAGGCGTGCGACGCCCATGCTTTGTCGCCCGCTTTGTACGGCACGCACGGATCGTACTTGCCCGGTGTCTCGGCATAGCGCTGCGCCTGCTTGCACCCGATCTCGGAGGTGAAGTATCCGAGCAGGGTGAGCTCCTTGATCATCCGGAAGTAGTGCGGCGGCGAGTCGGCCGTGATCGCGGTCGCCGCGCCCGTTGGCGTGGACACTCCTTTCGTCGTGTCGCTCGGCTTCTGCCGCCGTGCTGCCTCGACGGCGTCGGTGTACGTCTTCTGCTCCTTGTCGAGCGCTTCGAGCAGAGCGAGACGCTGCGGCGGCGTCGCCTGCGCGAAGGAGACGTTGTTCGCCTTCCGGCACGCATCGTTGAGCTGCGTCATACCGTCGCGAAAGATCTTCTGCTCCTTCGCGTCGTAGCAGTCCGTCACCATCAGCGCCATGAAGGGGCCGACCTTGGCTGCTTTGGCACCGGGCGTCTTGGTTTCCGGAAGAATCGTGTCGGCCACTTCATCGAGGAAATCCATGTCGGCGCTGCTGAACTGGCCGACCTGATCACCCGCCTGTACGACACGAGGCTCTTTCTGGCAGGCGGTCAACAAGGAGCTTCCACCGATGAACGTGACTCCGCCGAGAAAGAAGCCGACGCGACGGATCGCCTCACGACGGTCGATCGTGCTGACTTCTTCGGGGCGATCGATCATGTCATTGCTGTTAGGCATTTCGAAATTATCTCCGACTAGAGGTTCTGCCGTTTCAGTTCCTGGACCGCAAAGTCCGCGGCGCGTGCGGTGAGCGCCATGTACGTGAGCGACGGATTCTGGCACGCCGTGGAGGCCATGCACGATCCATCGGTCACGAACACGTTAGGCGCGTCCCACACCTGGTTGTGCGTGTTGAGCACCGAGTTGGTCGGCTTCGTTCCCATGCGCGCCGTGCCCATCTCGTGAATGCCCATGCCGGGAAAGCACGGCTCGTCGTAGGTATGCACGTTTTTGACGCCGGCCGCCTCGAGCATCTCGGCCATGTCGGTCGCCATGTCCTTGCGCATGCGGTGCTCGTTCTCTCCGGTGGCGCAGTCGATCTTGATCACCGGAAGGCCCCACTTGTCCTTCTTGTTCTCATCGAGCGTGACGGCGTTCGCATGGTTAGGCAGCATCTCGCCGAACGCAGTGCCGCCCACCGTCCATGCACCGGGCTCCGCCAGCATGTCCTTGAAGCCTCCGCCGACACCAAGCTCGGCGACGGCACGCGACCAGCCCTCGCGTCCGGCGGCGCCTTCGTAGCCGAAACCGCGCAGGTAGTCGCGCTTCTCACCGAACAGGTTGCGATATCGCGGGATATAGACCGAATTCGGTTTGCGGCCGTATTGGTCTTTGTCTTCGAATCCATCGATCCTACCCTCGGCACCAACCCGGAAGTGGTGGTCCATCAGGTTGTGTCCGAGCTCGCCCGAGCTCGAGCCGAGACCGCCCGGCCAGAGATCCGTGGCCGAGCGCAGCAGGATCCAGGTCGAATTGAGCGTCGAGGCGCAGAGGAAGACGACTTTGGCTTTGTAGTCGGTGCTCTGCATAGAGATCGCGTCGAGCACCCGCACGCCGCTCGCGCGCTTTTTGTCCTTGTCGTAAGTCACCTCGTTCACGATCTGCCACGGCTTGAGCGTTAGGCGCCCCGTCTTCATCGCCGCCGGCAGCGTGGACGACTGAGTGCTGAAGTAGGCGCCATACGGGCAGCCGAGCCAGCACGCGTCACGATAT
>DATEHJ010000364.1:0-12570 GCA_035279645.1 Gemmatimonadaceae bacterium | reverse complement strand
GAAGGTATGCAGGACGTCGTCCATGCCGAACGTGACGCGCTCCACCTTCCCAGGCACGAAGGCTTCGGGCCGCGAGTAGCTGTTTCTGAACTTTCCGCGCATCACGTCTCCGCGCACGAGCTCCTGAAAGCCACCCCTGGTTGCCTTGGTGGTGGCGTCGCTGTCAGGATGCACGTCGATCAGCTTCACGATCCAGTCGCCGTCCGTGCCGCTCGTCGACACGAACAGCGTCGGCCGCACCGATCCGGCAATCGTTAGGTCCGCGGCCAACGGCTCGCTCTGATACACGAGTACGTCCGGCCGTGTCGATGTGAAGCGCTGGTCGTACGCCATGTAGTCGGGCTTCATGCCGGTATTGTGCTGCTCGAGGAAGGGGACCGGCGTCGCCGGGTCGCTCACGTACTGGTCGAATCCCTCGCCTTCCTTGTCCAACGGTGCAACGAGCGACAGGCTGCCGCCGGTGTGGAGATAAAGCGACTTGGGCGCCGCGGTGCTCGGCGGCCAGGAGTCGAATGTGCGCCATCGGTTCGTGCCAGTCTCGAACGCGGTCGCGGCCGGCAGAGAGAGGTCCTCGCCGCCCTCCAAATAGTGCTTGAAAAACGGAAACTCGATGCTGTCGCGGAAGAACTGACTCGTGCCCGAGCCGAAGCGCAGTTCGCCGAGCGCGTCACCGGTTCCGCGACTCCATTGCCCGTGCGACCACGGGCCGAGGGCGATCCGGTTCGACGTGGACGGGCTCTGTCGCCCGATGGCGTCGTGCACCAGCAGGGCGCCGCGCAGATTGTTGGCGTCATACCAGCCGCTCACGGTGAGCACCGCCGGCACGACGTTTTTCAGGTGCGGCGGCAGCCGTCGCGCCTCCCAGAAGGCGTCGTCTGTTCCGTGCGCCATCATATCGTTCCAGAACGGCGCGGCGCCTTTGAGATACTTCTGGTCGGCGTTCGAGAGCGGCCCCAGGGCGAGGAAGAACGCATAGCCGTCGTCGGTCCCGAAGTCGAAGCGGTGCGGGTACTCCGTGGTCGGCTTGGGACGTGCGAGTCCGCTCGTCGCGAAGAACTCGAACGCGCTCGCCAGGAGGAACGCACCGTGATGGTGCACGTCGTCGCCGAGGAACCAGTCGGCCTGGGGCGCCTGCGGCGACGCGGCCTTGAGCGCCGGATGAGCATTCACCAATGCCGCGGCCGTGAAGAAGCCGGGATACGAGATGCCCCAGATGCCGACGCGTCCGTTGTTGCGCGCCACGTGCGCGATCACCCAGTCGATCGTGTCGTACGTATCGGTGCTCTCGTCGGTCGAGAGCGCTCCGGCCATGCCGCGCCACGGGGTCATGTGAACGAAGTTCCCGTCCGACATGAAGCGCCCGCGCACGTCCTGATACACGAAGATGAACCCTTCTTGGGCGAAGCGCGCCGACGGACCGACCGAGCGCGGATAGGCTGACGGCCCGTACGGGCCGACGCTGTACGGTGTCCGCGTGAGCATGATCGGATAGCGTCGCGACGTGTCGCGCGGTTGGTATACGACGGTGAAGAGCTGCGTGCCGTCGCGCATTGGAATGCGCAGCTCCGTCTTTGCGTAGCGCGTTTCGACCGACGGCGTCGATTGGGCCGGGCTCTCGGTGACGAGACCAACCGAGAGGAAGACAGCGAACGCGAACGTCGACGCGGTTCTCATGGCTGTACCTGATCGAGCAAGTAGAAGGAGCGCGCCGTCGCCGCATCGCGACGGAGTCCAATGACGACATACCCAGTGGCAAGCGCCCACTGAAAGTGCTCGCGCGTCGCCGCGTGCCAGACGCGCGCTTCGTCGGGCGCCTGGGCGAGCAACTGCGAAAAGTCAGATGGGATCTCGAGTCGGAGGCGCGGCGGTCTCTTGCCCCCGACGGGCGCGACCGGATCCCCGGCGTGTGCTCGCGGCGAAAGAATCGGCGTCCGCGCATCCGCGGCGTCGAGCGCGAGCGATACGGGATGCGGCGAGCGGGCCGTGTCGCACACGACCACGAGCCGGTCCGTCGCCAGTCCATGATGGAGCGGACTGCCGGTTTGGCCGTACATATCGGGCGCGTAACGTACGACTCTCGCGCGGAGCACGTTCAAATTGATGTGAGCGTTCTTCGCGATGAGGGGGTCGTACGTCCAATACATCTCGGTGATCTGGCGCCGCAGCAGCTCTTGGCGCTGGCACTCCTTGAGTCGGCGTCCGAGGCCGGCATCGCGCAGCGGCGGCCGAACGCCGAGCATGTGCGACCAGTGGATGACCTTCCCCGACTCGTCGATCCCCGTTAGGCCGAAGACGAAGCCGGCGAGCTCGCCGTCGGCGTCGAAGGCACCGATGGCGACTCCTCCCAAGTGCGTCGAGATCTGGAGCATCGCGCTGGGCACCGGATCGAAGGTCGTGCCCCAGATCTCCCGCTGCAGGGCGACGCAGGCGCGATAGTCGGCGGAAGAGTGCAGGGGACGAATGACGATCGTGGGCGCGTGTGCTTCGGCACCGAAGGGCTCGGAGGGTGCCACCGCGGAACGATTTGCAGTCACGGTCTCTCGGGCGAGGAGGGGAGTGGCCGATGAGCGAGTACTCAACCAAACGGTCGCTGTCCGGATCAGACACAATTGAACGCTTGGCCGACCAGCCGCAAGTCCCCACCGCCGATCGGGCCGGTTTGTTAGGCGGCGCGGAGCCATCCACCCCTTGCGCATACCCCGTTGGTGTACCATGATGGTCGCCGCTGCGGCCGCTGCGGGCCGCCCGTCGGTCTTCCAGCTCCGGTCGCGGGCTCCCACCGCCCCGTGCCCGTGACGTACTCCCATCACGTTTCCGAGGACACGTCATGCGCAGATTTCCCTCCGCTTGCGCGGTGGCGGGGCTTGCCGCCGCCTGTCTCGTCGCCAGCTCGCCCGCCCGCGCGCAACGCGACGGTGGCCAACCCGACTCCCTGTACACTCGGCAACACTACGACAAGGCCGAGTACATGATCGCGATGCGCGATGGGGCGAAGCTCTACACCATCGTCTACACGCCAAAAGACACGTCGCAGGCAGTGCCGATCATGCTGCTGCGGACGCCGTACGGCATCCCGCCCTATCCGCTCACCGAGTACAAGCGTGTACTCGGGCCGTCGCCGGAGTTCGATCAGGACGGCTTCATTTTCGTCTATCAGGACGCGCGCGGGAAATTTCGCTCCGAGGGGACATTCCGCGTCGCGAACCCCTACAAGCCGGAGAAGCACGGGCCGAAAGACGTCGACGAGAGCAGCGACAACTACGACACCATCGACTGGCTGCTCAAGAACATTCCACACAACAACGGCCGCGTCGGGCAGTGGGGCATCTCGTATCCCGGCTGGCAAACGGTGATGGGGATGATCGCCGCGCACCCCGCGCTCAAGGCGTCATCGCCGCAGTCGTCGCCGTCCGACCAGTTTGTCGGCGACGATTTCCATCACAACGGCGCGTTCCGCTTCATGTACGCGTTCAACTGGCTCTCGGGCAATGCGCGTCCCCGCAGCGCGCAAACGACGGAGCGCAATCGTCCCTTCGACTACGGGACGACGGACGCCTATCACTTCTTCCTCGACATCGGCACCGTCGCCCGCGTGAACGACGTGTACTTCCACGGGCAGCTGCCGACCTGGAACGACTTCCTCGAGCACCCGAACTACGACGCCTACTGGCAGGATCAGAATGCGCTCAAGGACCTGAAACACATCACGCCAGCCGTGCTCAACGTCACGGGATGGTTCGATCAGGAAGACTTCTACGGTCCGATGAGCATTTACTACACGATCGAGAAGAACAATCCGGGGAATAAGAGTACGCTCGTCGTCGGTCCATGGAACCACGGCGGGTGGGGCGCCGGGGGCGGCGACTCGTTGGGTCCGGTGAAGTTCGGCTCACCGACGGGCGAATACTTCCGCCGCGAGGTCCAGCTGCCGTTCTTCGAGCACTACCTCAAGGACAAAGGCGACGCGCCGCCCGAAGCCGTGGTCTTCGAATCGGGCACGAACGTGTGGAAGACCTACGACAGCTGGCCGCCGAAGCAAGCGGTGAAGCGAAACCTCTATCTCCAGCCAGGCGGAAAGCTCGCCTTCTCGCCGCCCGCGAACGACGCGGCGCCATACGACAGCTACGTCGACGACCCCGCGCATCCGGTGCCTTTCACGACCGAAAAGCGGCCGACGCAGGGATTCCTCTGGATGGTCGAGGACCAGTGGTTCGCGTCGACACGGCCGGACGTGCTCGTCTATCAGACCGACCCGCTCGAGCAGGACCTCACGATCGCCGGCCCCGTCCTCGCGAAGATGCGCGTCTCGACATCGGGCACCGACGCCGACTTCATCGTCAAGGTCGTCGACGTCTTTCCGGACAACACGCCGGCGACGGTCACCGCCGACGGCGCTGTGCAACAGGGCGGCCGATTCGCCGCGCGCGGCGATCAGCGAATGCGAAACTACCAGATGCTGGTCGGCGCCGAGGTGTTCCGCGCGAAGTATCGCCACAGCTACTCGAAGCCGGAGCCGATGGTCCCGAACCAGGTGACGCCCCTCGAGTGGGACCTGCGCGACAAGAATCACACGTTCCAGAAGGGGCACCGAATCATGGTCCAGGTCCAGAGCAGCTGGTTCCCGCTCATCGACCGGAATCCGCATCGGTTCATGGACATCTATTCGGCCAAGCCCTCCGACTTCAAGCCGGCGACGCAGCGCGTCTACCACTCACCCGCGCAGCCATCGCACCTCGAGCTACTCGCTCTCCCGCAGTAGCACGTTCTCGTTTTTCGCACACATCATCGCTCTCAGCACAGAGGCTATTCAGATGACAGCGAGACCGCTCATCAGCGCGAGACGGTGGGCCACGACTTTGGCGTTGGTGGTCGCAACGCCAGGCGCGCTGCTTGGTCAAGGTGGCACCGTCGGCGGGACCATCGTCGCGCAGGGCAGCCAGCGCCCACTCGCCGGCGTGGAGGTAGGCATCGCCGCGGCGCCGGGCAAGGGCGCCCTCACCGACGGCTCCGGTCGATTCAAACTTACTGATCTGGCGGGAACATCCGTCGTCCTGCAGGTACGGTTTCTCGGATATCGTCCGGTGGTGGACACCGTGCCCGTCGGGAAAGCCGACGTGCGCATCGAGCTGGTCGAACGCGTGCTCGAGCTGAACTCCGTTGTCGTCACCGGTACGGCCGGTGGCGCGCAGACGCGTGAACTGGGCACGTCGGTGACCGTCGTCAACGTCGCCGACGTGCAGCAGCAGGCGGCGATTCCGAGCTTCCAGGGACTGATCAACGGCCGAGCACCGGGCGTGGACGTCATTCAGACGACGGGGCAAGTCGGCGCCGGATCGCAGATTCGCATCCGCGGCGTCGGCTCGTTCTCGCTCTCGAGCACGCCGCTCGTCTACGTCGATGGTGTGCGCGCGAACAATCAGTCGACGGGCATCGTGTCGCGGTTCAACGACATCGCGCCAGAGGAGATCGCCAGCATCGAGGTGCTGAAAGGCCCCGCCGCGGCGACACTCTACGGAACGGAGGCCGCGCGCGGCGTCATCAACATTATCACGAAGCGCGGCGATCCAGGCTCTGCCAAATACACCTTCACCGCGCAGAGCGGTGGCCAGTTTTTCCAGGATGCCGCCGGGCGCTTTCGGACGAACTACTGGCTCAACCCACAGGACTCGAGCCTGTGGTCGATCAATTACGTGAAGAGCGAGGCGGCGAACGGCACGCCACTCTTTCAGACCGGCGGCATCCGCAACTACAGCGCGAGTGCGAGTGGTGGTGCCGGCATCTATCGGCACTTTATCTCGGGCGAGTTCAGCGACCAGGATGGCATCGTCACGTCCAACAACCGCACGCAGAAGAACGTGCGCGCCAACCTCTCGATGGTGCCGAGCAGCAAGGTCAATATCGAGACGAGCGCCGGATACCTAACGAGTCGCACCGCGACGACGGGTGAGGGCGGCTCGGCAAGCGCGATCTGGGGCGAGCTCGCAATTCCGCAACGCACTCTTGCGGCGTGTCCGATTCTCTTCAATCCCGTACCGCGGGGTTGCGGATGGTCGCGCGGCAGCATCGTCTCGCCGCCCGAAGTGTATTCCCAGACGCAGAACTGGCAGGACGTCAGGCGCTTCACCGGGAGCGCGTCGATTCGCTATGACCCCTTCTCCTGGATGTCGCACCGATTCCTGATCGGTACCGACTACACACTGGAAGACGTCAACAGCTTCCTCGGCTATCAGACGGACTCGCTGGTCGTCTTCTTCCTCGGCTCGCGCTTCGACGGCTCACGTTCCGAGACCACGCAGCAGACGACGTACAACACGTACGACTACGCCGGCTCGGTGCACTTCAACGTGCGTCCGGAGCTGCTCGCCAAGAGCACGGTAGGCTTCCAGTACTACACGAACAGGCAAACGGCGCTCACCGCGTCGGGCACTCACTTTCCGACGCCGGGCCTCTCGACGATCTCGGCGACGGGAACGAAGGGCGCACCGACGTCGTCGCTCGTCGCCAATAACACGCTCGGTGGGTATTTCCAGCAGGAGCTCGCGCTGAACAATCGGCTCTTCGTCACCGGCGCGGTGCGCGTCGACAACAACAGTGCGTTCGGCAGCGAGGCGAAGTTCACGACATATCCGAAGCTCAGCGCCTCGTGGGTCGCGAGCGACGATCCTGCCGCACGGCGATTCCTGCCCTCCTGGGTAAGTGAGCTGCGCTTCCGCGGCGCGTACGGCGGTTCGGGCCAGCAACCACTCACGAACTCGGCGCTGCGGACGCTCGCCCCCGTCGCCGGCCCAAACGGCCTAACGACGCTCACGAACAACACGATCGGCAATCCGGAGCTCAAGCCGGAGCGCGTGCTCGGTACCGAGGCTGGATTCGAGACGGGATTGCTCGACGATCGCTTCGGCGTCGATCTCACGTTGTACCGCGACGTGTCGCACGACGCGATCCTCGCGAGCAGCGTCGCGCCGTCCACCGCGTTCGGCGCGAGCACGCAGTTCGTCAACGCGGGCCAGATCAACAAGAAGGGCTACGAGCTCGCGCTCAAGGGTCAGCTGGTGAACACGCGCAAGTTCGGCTGGGAGATGCAATTCAACCTCGCTGGCGTGTCGTCGAAGATCATCAAGCTGGGCTCCGGCGGTGACACGCTCATCAACGTAACCGGCGGCAACACCGCCGTCGGCACCGTCGGCGACGTGTTCCAGCGGGTCGGCTACTCGCCGTTCGACCTGTTCACGTATCGCGTCGTGAGCGCGACGTTCGATCCAACGACTCGGAAGGCGATCAACGCGATATGCGACGATGGCCGCGGCGGGACGATCGCCTGCTTCGCGCCGGGAACGTCCACCGTCCAGGCGCCGCTCGTCTTCGTCGGACATTCCATTCCGACGACGACCGGAGCGTGGATCAACAACTTCCGCTACAGCGCGTTCCGGCTCTACGTGATGCTCGACATGCAGCGCGGCTTCAAGAAGACGGACACCAACTACGAGCAAACGTGTCAGGTCTTCAACGATTGCCTCGAGAACATCTATCCCGAGCGATACAGCCCCGCGGTCGTGGCGCAGGCGCAGAATGGCGGCCAGCTCCAGGACTACTGGATTCGATCGGCGAACTTCGTGAAGATCCGCGAAGTGGCGCTGACCTTCGACGCGCCGGTGAATGCGATTCGATACCTCGGCGCGAAGTCGCTCGCGATTACGGTGAGTGGCCGCAACCTCGGGATGTGGACGAAGTACACGGGCCTCGATCCCGAGAACAGCCTCACTCCCGCATCGGGCGGCCTGAGCGGCAATATCGGCACGGATCAAACGGAATTCCCGCAGCTGACGTCCGTCGTGATCGGTGTCCGACTCGGCTATTAGCGGAGCCGAATGATGACCAAATATCTCAAAGACACTCGAGAGACATCCATGACTCCGATGCCATACAGACGGTTGGCGACGGCAGTTGGCATTGCCGTACTCCTCGCCGCGTGCAGTACGTCGGACCTGCTGAAGGTGCAGGCGCCGAACTCCGTGCCCTCGGACATTTACTCGAACCCCGCGTACGCGACGCTCATGGTCAACAGCGTCATCGGCGACTTCGAGTGTGGGTTCGGCTCGTTCGTCGTCGCCGAGGGAATTGCGTCCGACGAGTTGCACGATGCGTCGCTCAACAACGGCAACTGGAATCTCGACCGCCGCGACAACGGATTCACGAACGGTTTCTACGGCGTGAACTCGTGCACGACACAGACCGGCATCTACACGCCGTTGTCTACGGCGCGAGGTGAGGCTGATGCAGCGCTCAAGAGCTTGGGCGGATGGACGCCGGCGCAGGTGTCTAACCTACCGGCGTTGACGGCGCAGGCGAATCTCTACTCTGGATTCAGCTACGCTGCGCTGGGACAATCGATGTGTCAGGCCGCGTTCGACATGGGTCCGCTCGTCGATCAAAAGGGAATGTTCAAGCTCGCCGAGACGCGATTCACCGCGGCCATCGCCGCGGCGCAGACGGCCGGGTTGACGAACGTACTGAACGCGGCATACGCGGGACGCGCGCGTGTTCGGCTCTTCATGCATGACCTCACGGGCGCGATCGCCGATGCGCAGCTGGTCCCGGCGGGCTTCGTGTTTAACGCAGCGATGGACGCGACCAACGCGCGGCGATTCAATCACGTCTTCCAAGCCATTTCCACATCGGGAAACGCAACGGTGGAAACCACAGCGCGCGCGTTGACTACGGAAACGGGCCAGGCGGATCCGCGCTCAGCGATGGTGCTCCTCAAGACGGCGCCCGCGGACGGTCTCGCGCAGATCTACATTCCAGCCAAGTATAACGCAGCCACGCTCACCGCCGGCGAAGCGTTGCCGATGCCGATCACTCGCTATGCCGAGGCGCAGCTCATTCTAGCCGAGGCACAGGGCGGCGCAAATGCGGTGAGCGTCATCAACACCATGCGCGCGGCGGTGGGCTTGAATCCGTACGCAGGACCTACCGACGCGGCCTCCATCACCGCTCTCATCGCGAGTGAACGTCAGCGCGTGCTGTTTCTCGAAGGGTTCCGGGCTTTCGACATCGAACGTCTCGCGCTCGCGCTTGTTCCCGCGGCGGGCTCACCGTATTTGCAGGGCGGCGTATATGGCGCGACGGTTTGTCTGCCGGTGCCCGACATCGAGCGGGACAACAATCCGAACATCGTCGCGTCGCAGATCATCTCCGGCGTGCGCGGGGAGTTCGCTGTGCCCTGAGCTCGCGCTTGGTGGCGACGGAGAGCGGAAGGCTAGTTCGACTCCGTTGCTGGGACGCAGCTCGCGAACGGTGCCGTGAGCGCGCGATACGCCTCTACAGGGAGCTCGTCGCGCGCGAGCAGCGCCAGCGCCGCTGCCTCAGCGGCGCCGTGCGCGGCGGCGAACACGCGGCGCTCGTGACGCGACCATCGAGGCCATTCCCGCGTCGCGAGAAAGGCGACGGTGTCGACTGCTTCGCGAACCCTCCAGACGGCGAGCCCAAGGCGGCCGCGAATGAGAGTCGCGTCGACCTCCTCCCACGACCGCTGCCTAACGGGAATGCCGTCACGATCCGCGACGAGCGCCTCTCCGATCGCGAGCCATTTCGCTGACGGCAGTTCGACGAGTTGATCGAGAAACGCGTCCGCGGGGCCGGGAACGCCCGGGAGCTGTAGTTGCTCGACGTCCCGTGGCGGCAGCGCTCTCAAATGACGCGCGAGCTTTGCCGCGTTGGCATTCGATGACGGCGGCGAGAAGATGGACGCCAATGTCACAACACGCACACTCGAAAGAGTCAGGGCTCAAGCTAGGACTCGCGCCGTTAACGGCGCACAAAAAGCAGGCACGCGTTCATAAAAAACTCGCAAAAAGTGGAGGGGTACTCTGATCGCGGCGCCCGCACCGCTCATCATTCGAGTGTGCATGACGATACCGTTACCGTTCTGATCATCGAGGACGAGCCGCAAATCCGGCGACTCGTCCGAAACGCCTTGCACGCCGATCCGACGTTCCTACGGCTGGGTCTCGAGACCGATGAGCAAACGCCCGAGCTGCGCGTGATCGAGGCGGCGCGCGGCGATGAGGGGATCGATCTCACCGCCGCCGAGGTGCCGGCGCTGATCATTCTCGATCTCGGATTGCCTGACGTCGAGGGACTCGCCGTCTGTCGAGAGATTCGCCGCTGGTCGACGTCGCCGCTCATCGTTCTGTCGGCGCGGCACGCCGACACGGAGAAGGCCGCGCTGCTGGACGCCGGTGCCGACGACTACGTCACCAAGCCCTTCAGCACCGTCGAATTCATGGCGCGCGTGCGCGCGCAGATGCGCCGGCGGGCCGCCGCCGTTAGGCAGGGTGACGTCGCCGGTGTGATCTCCTTCGGAGACGTCGTCGTCGATCAACAACGCCGGCGCGTCGAACGAAGCGGCGCGCCGGTTCACCTCACACCGACGGAGTGGGCACTGCTGCGCACGCTGGTCAACCACCCGCGACAGACGCTCACCCATCAGCAACTCTTTCATCAGGTTTGGGGCAACGCTGTCGGAGACGCCCAACAGTATCTCCGTGTATACGTCGGCCACCTCCGCCGAAAGATCGAGGCCGATCCCGTTCGTCCGAAGTTCATCCACACGGAATCCGGCATCGGCTATCGCTTCGAGCCCGAAGACGAACCGGGCTGATGACGTTCTCGGCGGACAGCCGCAATCCGGGAGCGCTCGATCGCGAACCGTCTCCGCGGCGGGAGATGCTCGGTCGTTGGGCGCTCATGCTCGGCATTCTGACGCTGGCGACAATTGCGATGTACGCGGTGCGCGCGTCGCTCGACAAGGCGCATGTCACTTTGGTGTACCTGCTGATCGTGCTCGCCGCGAGCGCGGTCGGCGGTCGCGCGCTTGGCCTGACGGTCGCGGCCCTCGCCTTTCTCTGCTTCGACTTTTTCTTTCTCGTTCCGTACCTCACCCTCACCATCTCGAATCCGCTAGACTGGCTCGTCCTCGTGGCGTTCTTGATCACCAGCGTCATCGCGGCACAGCTGTTGTATCGCGCGAACGCGACGGCGGACGAAGCGATGCAGCGCTCAATCGAAGTCGATCGGCTGGCAGCGTTAGGCGAAGAGACGCTCAACGCGGCGGATGCCGACGAGGCGCTCCGCGCGATCGCCGACACGATCCGCCATTCGACGGACGCCGACAAGTGCGAGATCTACCTGCATGGCATCGATGGGCGCATCACGCGCGTCGCGCGGTCGGCTCGACAGGAGGATGGCGTCTCCCTCGAGCATCCACCGGCGCCAAGTCAGGGCACCGACGAAGCGCCGCGCGCGGCCCCGCGCGGTAGCCTGATCGAGTGGATCATCGATCACGGCGCGAGCGCCGTGGAGCTCACCGACGGCACCGTGCGAGTGGCCCACGAGCTGCCACGGCCTCGTCGATATCCGGGTGGCCAGCGCTGGGAGGCACAGGCGGAAACGGCGGCGGCCGTGCGCGTCGTCACGCGGCTCGAGACCGCTTCGATGGTTCAACGATTGAGTGAGAGCTTCCGCGCGATGGACGACGCTCTTCCGGCTGGCACCGATCGCCCAGCGGTACGCGCCATCGCCTTGCCACTCCAGGCTCGCAATCACACGGTCGGCGTACTGCGGCTGGTTTCGGTTGGCGGCTTGTCGCTCTCTACCGAGCAGGCCCGCCTTCTGGTCGCGCTGGCTTACTATGCCGCGCTTGGCGCCGAGCGTGCGCGGCTGGTCGCGACCGCCGAGCGCGCCGAGGCAGAGCGCCGCGTTGAGGGTCTGCGCAGCGCGCTCTTGACCGCCGTGTCGCATGATTTGCGCACGCCGCTCACGACGATCAAAGGCATCGCCAACGAGCTGCTACGGGGCGGCGATTCCGGCCGCGCCGCGATCATCGAGAGCGAGGCGGATCGACTCAATGCGCTCGTCAGCGATCTGCTCGACTTGTCGCGCATCCATGCCGGCGCGGTACGTCCGTCACTCGCGGTGAATACAGTTGACGATTTGTTGGGTGCGGCGCTGCAAGGCGCCGCTGGCACGTTAGGCGATCGGCCGGTGCAGATCGATGCGCCGCACGCGGAGCTGCTCACGGGCATCTTCGATTTCACGCAGACGCTTCGCGTGGTCGTGAATCTGCTGGACAATGCGGCGAAGTATTCTCCGCGAGACAGCGCGATCGACATTCGCGCCAGCCGGTACGGCGATCGCCTAACGATCGCCGTCATGGATCGGGGCCCAGGCATTCCGTCGCCGGAGCGCGATCGCATCTTCGAACCGTTCTACCGCCCACCCGGTGTGCCGCCCGACGTGCGCGGCCACGGCCTCGGCTTGTCGATTGCTCGCGGATTGGCCGAGGCTGAGGGTGCGTCGGTGCGGTTCGCGCCGCGCGAGGGCGGGGGATCGGTGTTCACGCTCGAGCTACCGGCCGCGGCAGCTATTTCGGTTGACGCCGATCTGCCAAGCATCGCCTGACGCAACGGCCCGAACGGACAATAGTCGGGACGTCCGGCTTCGATTACGAAACAGAGATGCTATTTGCACGGCCCTCGCTCGCTAGGCACATCGTCATCCGATGCGGGC
>DATEHJ010000363.1:0-2669 GCA_035279645.1 Gemmatimonadaceae bacterium | reverse complement strand
GAGCGGTCGTACGACGTCATAGGTGTCCTCGAGCGCGTTGAGCGTGGTGAAGAACTTGGGCTCCACTCCTCTTTCGCGCAGGCGCGCCGAGATCCGGTGCGCGGAATCGACGAGCGTCTCGATCGACTCGTCTCGAGTCGCACGCCAGTGATAGGAGAGCATGCCGAGGTTCGGCGATCCGCCACTGGCCGAGTCTCCCCATCCTCGTTGGTTGAATGCGATGATGGGCCTCTCTCGTAAGGCGAGCTGACCGACTGGGGAGGGAAGGAACACCTGGGTGACGACGTCGATGGCGTCCTCACCGGGGCCGCCGGCCAGGAATACCAGCGGAGTCTTGGCCTTCGCGGTCGGCGACTCGTACAGGACGACGGACAGTACGACCGGGGCTAGCTTCGCCGACGGATCAGCGCGATTTTGGGGCACGACGATGGTGCCGCAGCGAATCCATGACGTATCGATCCCGGTGATGGCGCGAGCACGCGCCGGGCATGGTCCGGGCGCGAACACCGGATCGTTCGCCGCCATTCGGTTGTGACCGGCGGCGACCGTCGCCGTGAGAGACGCCGCGAGGCACCCGAACCGCATGGTGCGCCGACCGAGATTTACCGCGCTCATCCTGCCACCTCAGTGCAACGTGTCGAGCTCCGCCGCCCGCAACGCGGGCTGACGTAGGCTCTCGACGGATGATGGTGGGGCGCGGGACGCAGGCTCCATTGGCCCTAGAGCCCACGCGTGGCGAAATGTTCCGAAGTGCTAATTGCCTAACGAGCCACGGGAAGCAGGACGAGTCGCACCAGTCCCGCTACGCACAGCACGATCGCGAGCGCGATGACGCCGCCGCGTGTACGGGTTGAGACGAGCGGACGGATGGCGCCGGCGAAGAAGAGCACGTTGGCGAGTATGACGGTGACGAAGACGTAGCCGTCGCCGGACTCGCTGGCCGCGTCGCCGGCGCGAAGCGCCCGGTTCGCGGCGCTGTCGAGCCGCGCGGCGTCATCGGCGCGCTGAACGTGATATTGTGAGAGCTGGAAGGGCGTGAGCTGGCCCGCGGTATCGGCGCTCTGCCGCCACGTATCGAACGCCGGGCGAAATTCCGGCATGAAGTGTAATTCGTATATCGATGTGACCCGCGACCGATGCTCGGCGTGGGCCTCGAGCCACTTCGCGAAGAACATGATGTCCAACATGCGCTGGCGCGCGGCGTCGTCATTCGCGCGCGCCGCGTCGGTGCGGTATTGCGTCGACAGATTGTACTGCGCCGCCTGTTTTCCGCTCCACAGCGACGCCTGGTAGCCGCTCCATGCCGTCGCGAGCGCCGAAACCGCCATGACGAGACCGGCCATGCGCTCGCTGCTCGTCTGCCACCAGCCCGTGACCGAACGAATCATTCATCGCGAGGAATGTGCCCCGTCAAGGCGGATTGGCGCATGACGAGTCGGAACCCAACGTGACTCGTCGACGTGTCGACGGGCTGCGGGTAACGCGCCGCCGGTCGATATCGCCGACAGTAGTTAGGCGCGCAGAGGTGCGATCCGCCTTTGAGGACCCGGCGCGGAATGCGAATGGACGGAAGACAGGGATCATAGCTCTCGGCTTCGCCTAGGTCTGGCCCGCAGCAGCTTCCCGTCGGCGGCGTGTGCGACGGTCGATACCAATCGGAGGTCCACTCCCACACGTTGCCGATCATGTCGCGCACGCCGTACCCGTTAGGTGGAAACGCGTCGACGGGCGACGTGCCCTCGTAGCCATCCTCCCGCAGATTCTCGTAGGGAAAGCGACCCTGCCAGGTATTGGCCATGAAGCGCCCGTTAGGCATGAACTCGTTGCCCCACGCGTACACCGCCCCGTCGAGACCGCTGCGCGCGGCGTGCTCCCATTCGTGCTCGGTCGGTATCTTCTTCCCTGCCCAAGCGGCATACGCCTCGACGTCGCAGTAGGCGACGTGTACCACCGGATGATTCTCGAATCCGACAATCGCGCTGTCCGGTCCCTGCGGATGGCGCCAGTCGGCGCCGAGCATGAACGTCCACCAGTTGGCGAGGCGGCTCAGGTCGACCGCGTGCTGCGGCTTCGTGAACACGAGCGACCCCGGATGCAGCATCTCGGCGATCGCGCCCGGATAGTCGGCGGCATTCGGCGTCAGCTCCGCGAAGGTCACGTATCCGGTGGCGTTGACGAATTCGGCGAAGCGCGCATTGGTAACCGGATACTCATCGATCCAGAATCCCTCGACGGTCGCGCGGTGCGTCGGACGCTCTTCCGCGTAGTGCGCATCCGACCCCATGAGGCTCGCGCCGGACGGGATCCACACCATGTTCGGCGACGGTGGCGCGGAGGGTGGCTCGCTGACGACACGCGGCGACGCCTCGGACGTGACGAGGGACATACAGCTTCTCCGATCGTGTAAGAACGCGGCCACGCATCCGTTACGGATGCGTGCCGCGTTGCTCGGCACGTTCGGCTTGTTCAGCCGGCGATGCTATTGCCCTTTGGTCCTTCGAGGCTGCGTGCTGGGGCGGTCTCGATGATCGCCTCGAGCTCGTCGAAGCTCACCGGCTTGATGAGGTGATAATCGAAGCCGGCCATCGCAATGCGGTCATCGTCTTCGCCGTCGCACCGGCCGCTGAGCGCAACGAGCAACGTCTCGTCGAAGATCGCATCGTGCCGCA
>DATEHJ010000362.1:0-2876 GCA_035279645.1 Gemmatimonadaceae bacterium | reverse complement strand
GCACGACACCACGCTCGCGCAGTCGCTCGGCAAAGCGTGCACAGATAGGCGGCGCTAGCAGCGTCTCCTCCCGGCGATGCGGATCGTAGAGAACAGCGCCGTTTTCGGCGACCACGAGATCGAACAGAGCGGCTCGGGGGCACACGCGAAGCAGATCCTGCACGAGGCGTCCGGTCACGAGGATCGCTCGACGTCCGGAAGCGCGCAGCCGATCGAGCGCCGAAGCTACATCGTCGGAAATTCTGTCGTCGGTGGCTATGGTTCCGTCGTAATCCACAGCCAAGGCAAGGTAACGCATAATCCCGCACCTCAGTATGAAGTCTAGCCCGCGGGCGAGCAGGTGAGGAATGTTTCAGGGTCGGCTTGCATCGAGGCGACTGATCAGTTGGAGTATCATCGATCGCCTCTGCGAGGGATCGTGAGTCCATGGCCAAGATCGCGTCCATAGTCGCTGCGACAGATTTTTCTCCGGCTGCCGATCGAGCAGTGCGCCGTGCGGCTTCTCTGGCCTCCTCGACGAAGGGCGTCTTGCATCTGGTACACGTTCTTCCGCCGCGCGAGCTGCTCGCTCAGTTCTTCCCGGTACCGTCGGAAAGCGAGGCTACTGAACTGCGAAAGCGAGCCGACCAGGCACTACAGGAGCGCGCGCACCGTGTTGCAGCACAGTTCGCGGTCACGCCATCGTGGGCGCTCTTTCATGGGTATGCGCACCAGGAGATTCTCGCTGCGGCTAGGCTGGTCGCGGCCAACCTCATTGTGGTGGGAGCACAAGGCCAGCATGAGGGAGCGTCGCCCTCGGAAATGGTCGGAGAGACGGCTCTCAAAGTTGCAGGGCGGTCCGGCGTTGCGACCTTACTCGTCCGGCGTGAGGCGCGCGAGCCATATCATTGTGTTATTGCGTGCGGAAAGGGAGCGCCGATCGATCGTGCGGTGGCCGGGTGGGCGGACAGCCTGAGCCCTAACAATCTGATCCACATCGTGAGCGCATACACGGTTCCTTATGAGGAGCGGCTGCTCATGTGGGGTGCTTCGCAGTCGACTATCGATGTGTATGCAGGGCGCGAGCACGAGGAGCGCAGCCGTCAACTGTCCAGTACTTTAGCCGGGCTGGGAATACCCGCGGCGAGGGCGCGGTTGCATGTGGAGCGAGGCGCGCCGTTGCAGGTGATTCTGCAAAGTGCCGCCCAGCTGGAGTCCGACCTGATCATTGCCGGACGGCGGGCGCAAGCGGACCCACTGGGCGGAGGTGCCTTTGGCAGTGTCGCCCGTCACCTCGCATTGGCAGCGCCGATGGATGTCTTGATCGTTACGCCCGAAGGCGCAAGCTCGAAGTCGGAGTCGTAGGCGCACAAAAAGGGGGCTGCCATCCGGGAGGATGTGCGGATCAATTCTGGGCTTTGGGACCTGGCGCTGGCGCTGACAGCTTGAGCGACACACGGAGGGGTAGCCAGTCGAAGGGGGCTGGGCGAAATAGCAGATGCGAAGAAGTCGCGCAGGTGCTAATAACTACGGCATCCATCACCAGCCTCACTTCGAGCGACCTCGAAGAATCGTCTTCGCTCCGAGCGGCATTGCTCGCATTAAACAACGACCACGCGGTCGAGTTGTCCTGGGCAGATGAGACCAAATTGCGAAACCCTGTGGCGATGGCGTTCCTTGCCGAGCGCGCGGGGTTCGCAGACGCACTCTTGATTGCACTCGACCAAGAGGCGCGCTACGACAACGCCAATTTTAACTGGTTCCGCAGTCGCTACGCCCGGTTTGTGTATGTCGACCGGGTGGTCACGGCGCCTGCAGCGCGCGGGCGGGGATTGGCGCGCACATTGTACAGCCGCTTAGTTGAACGAGCTATTGCGGCGAAGCACGAGCGGGTTGTCTGCGAAGTCAACGCGGATCCGCCAAACACCGGTTCACAGGCACTCCATCAATCGTTGGGTTTCGTCCCGGTGGGTGACGCCCGACTGCCAACTGGCAAGACCGTGACCTACATGCACTTGAGCCTTCGATCCAAACATCAAGATTGAACGTCAAGAGCAAGGAGCGCCAAAGCGGACCGCGCGCACTAAACAGAAGGGAGGCTGTCAATACACTGCGGATCGATCCGGCATTCGATCAGCTCAGACGCGAGTCCGGACTGCGAGAATCGCGTCGGCTCACGAAGGGAGCTCCATCACCAGCTCATCGACGTAGCACCAGCTCCAATGCTCGCCGGCTTCGATTGAAGTGATGATGGGATGCTGCGTCGCGTGGAAATGCTTGGTCGCATGTCGATTCTTCGAGTCGTCGCAACAGCCGACGTGCCCACAGGTCCGACAGAGTCGCAGATGGACCCAAGTGTCGCCCAGCTTAAGGCACTCCTCGCAACCGCGGCTGCGTGGTTGGCTGGTCCGGACAAGGTCTAGGTGACGACACTCTGTAGGCATAACTACTTGCTAGCGCGACTCCAACGGGTCGCTCCGAGGTAACTCCGGTACTCGCCTTTGCGCCGCCACGCCGCCATCTGATACACCAGTCACTCGACGATCAACCTTTTCAATTCTCCGAGCATCGTCGGAATCAACTCACTCACCGTTGGGTGTATATGCACGGCCCGCCGGACGACCGAGTAGGGCGCATGCGCGTACATGACATCAAGAAGGGAATGCACGACTTCGTCGGCATTCAATCCGAGGAATGCAGCTCCCAGGATCTCGCCGGTATCCTCTGCGACGATGACCTTCATGAAGCCCTGACTTTCGCCGCGCTCAACGGCGCGGTTGACTCGACTCATGGGTCGTTTCCCCAATAGTGCCTTGCGCCTGGTCTGCTTCACGTCCTGCTCTGTCATGCCGATCCGCCCCAGTGGCGGATCGGTGTACAGGGCGTAGCACGGGATG
>DATEHJ010000361.1:0-13867 GCA_035279645.1 Gemmatimonadaceae bacterium | reverse complement strand
AGAATGAGCGTATGGTCGCCGCTCGCGATCGCGGGCCAGCCCTGTTCCTGCGGTGCGCTCGGCGCGCCGAGCGATTCCTGGAACCACTCCCGCACGAGCGGATGAAAGGGCTGCAAAACGGGCGACACCCGTGGACGCTTCAGCATGATCCGAAAGCTGTCCGGCGGGCGTCGGTCGCGCTAGGAAAAATGGAACCAGCGATACTTGGTACCTAACACTTATGCGCAGCTACATCGTCAGCGCCTGAGCGAGCGTCATGTGCAAGGATGCACCGGCCGGCAGGCAGGACTCGTACTTCTCAGTCGCCTTTGCCGCCACCGCGCCGGCGGCCGCGCCGGTCGCCGCGCCGATGACCGTGCCCTTGGTATTGTGGCCGATGATCTGTCCGAGGATCGCGCCCGCGATGGCACCGCCGATCACTTTCTTCTTATCGGCATTCGGGTCGGAGTTCTGCACCTTCACGCGCTCGAGCGGCGTGCTCGGAGTGACAGTGCCGGCTATGATGTAGGACGAATCGTTCACGATCACCGAGCGAGCTCGGAACAGAATCTGAGCCTGGTCGCCGGGAGTGACAGCTGCGACCTCGAGCACGACTTTCGAGCCCGCGGGAATCAACGCTCCGTTCGATCCGCTGACTGCTTGATCGACAGTCGCGACAATCTTGTCGCCGGGGCGATTGCTATCGGTGCAGACTCTGCCACCGGAAGTCATGACGACACCGGTGCCCGACCCAATTTCACGGCTCGGAACCGCGGCGGGGGTCGGTGCCGGAGTGGGTGACGGGATTGGCGCCGACGGCTGAGGGTGCGGTGTCGCGTCCATCGGCGGCGCCGCCGGCGACATCGATCGCTCACGCCGTGCCGTCCGCGTCGGCGCCTTGGCGGGTGTGGACGCTTTTGCCGGCGTAGGCTGCGGGCTCAGCGCTGTGTCCTGGAACTGCGATGGCTGCACCGCCATCTGACCGGCCAATTGAAGATCGCGAGTCAGATCCGAGTCAGCGGAGGCACTCCGCTTATGGTCGGCGCAGGCTGTCGCACCGACGAGACAAAGCATTGCCGCCACGCTCAGGCGCGATTGAGTCTTGGAAATAAGCAAGGCAATATCTCCACGAGCGCGTGAATGATCGAGAGAGCAAGTGCTGAGTCATTCTACCCACGCGCGGCGCGGGAGTTCGAAACGCCGATCGCTCAGCTTTCTTTACGGCTGGAATTTGTAGCCGACCTTCCAGACGGTGAGGATGTGCCTCGGCTCAGCCGCGTCGGGCTCGAGCTTCCGTCGTAGCTCGGCGACGTGCGTGTCCACGGTGCGACTCACGACCGATGCGCTATACCCCCAAACGGCACGGAGGAGCTCATTTCGGCTCGTGACTCGCCCTTGTCGTCGCAGCAGGGCAATTAGCAGGTCGAATTCCTTCGGAGTCAGCTCGATTCGCTCTCCCCGTCGGCGCACCGTACGCGCGCCGATGTCGACCTCGACGTCGCCAAAGCGCTCGATCGCAGGCGCCGCAGTTGTGGCGGGCGATCCGCGCCAATGGCGCGTGCGGCGAATCAGCGCCTCGATCCGCGCCAGGAGCTCGAGGACTCCGAACGGTTTCGTGACGTAGTCGTCCGCGCCGAGACGGAAGCCGAGCACTTTGTCCGCCTCCTCGCCTCGTGCCGTGAGGATGAGCACGGGAACGGCCCGACCTTCGTCGCGCAGGGTTCGCAGGACCCGGTACCCATCCATGCCGGGCAACATGAGATCGAGCACGATGAGATCAGGATCGATCTCGCGCGCCTGCTCCACGCCAGACACGCCATCCTCCGCGACCAACACCGAATAGCCAGCGATCTCGAGGCTATTGCGGAGACCGTAGGCGAGGTCCGGGTTGTCCTCGATGACCAACACGGTGGAGTTCTGTTGCGGAGTCGGGCGGCTCTCGGCCATCTGCGGGGCAAAGGAGTGATCGTCGCGCGACAACCCGCGTTCGCGCCGGAGATCTCCACCTCGTACGAACATACTCATCGTCTGGTGACGAGTTGATCCTCGACGGCGCCGTATGCGCCGGATTCGCTCGCCGCGGAAGCGCTCTGCGGCGTTCGCACGAACAGTCGTGCCACGCACGGAATCTCGATCGTGAATCGGGAGCCGCCGTTGGCACCCTCCTGCATCAGCACGCGCCCGCCGTGGGCCATCGTTAGGTTGCGTACCAGCGCGAGGCCGATTCCCGACCCTCCCACCGCCGAGTTGGCGTCCCGTTCCAGACGATGGAACGGCTCCCAAATCCGTTCTCGCTCCGAGGCGGGTATCCCTGGCCCTTCGTCCTCAACCCAGACTCGCGCCGAGCGGTCGTCGTCGCCGCGTGCGAGTCCCACGGAAATCGTTTGGCCCGTGGGTCCGTACTTCACGGCGTTATCGAGCAGATTGATGAGCACTTGGCGCATCGCGCCACGATCGACGTCGGCCACGACGTCGTCGAGGCGTACGCTGACTTGCACCCGCCGGGCGCTGGCGAGCGGAGCGAACGCTTCGAGCACTTCTCGCACGAGCGGCGCGAGCTCCGTCTGTTCGGTCATGAGCGTATTCTCACCACGCTCGACGCGATCGAAGCACAGCACCTTGTCGACGAGGTGACCGAGGCGCCTCGCCTCTTGATCGATGATATCGAGCGACCGCGTATGCTCCTGCGTCGAGCGAATCCAGCCCATGCGAAGGAGCTCGGCGAACATGCGAATCTGCGCCAGCGGCGTGCGCAACTCGTGGGATACGCTCGACACGAAGTCGGCGCGCAGTCGCGCCAGCGCCGCCTCTCGACGTAGTTGCCGGAACGCGATCGCCACGAGCGCCGCGGTGATGATCAGAAGAGCCAGGAGCACGGGGAACCGGTACGAGTCGCCGAGAATGAGGCGACCGGCAACGCCTGGTTTGAGTGAGGCCTCGACCGTAAACCCGGCGAGGTATTTCTGCTGCTCGTATTCGGCGCTGTATTCGTCGCCGAATTGCCACGGCGATCGGTAGAGCGCGTTTCCCTTCTCGTCACGAACCGTGATCGCGACGAGATGTCCGACGCCTGCCTGCTTCGTCAAGGACGGCGGAAGCAGCTCCCACTCGGCGAGCTTCGCCGCGAATTGCGCGACGAATTGCTTCGATTCACTCACGACGCCGTACGCGGCCACCGCGCGACCGAGCGTGTCGCGGACGACGGTGTAGGCTACCGTTAGGCGACGGCCGTCGACCTCGCCGACGACCGTCGCGACGCGCCAGTTCGGCTTGAAGATGTCGATCGCATGTCGCGTGATCGTATCACGAATCCACGACCGCTCCAGTCGTTCCGGTGCTCGCGCGACCGGCGACTCGCTGAGGACCGTCGTGAGCGCACTGTCATTGAGGTCGAGCCGGAAATAGTACGACGCCGGGATTGCCGCCGAACAATCTTTGCAGTGCTCGATGTGTCGGTTCTGCGCGACGAGAATCTGCGGCGACGGCAGCGCCGCGCCCGGATGCGGCGGATCGAGCTGCTCGGCAGGCCGGAGCAGCTCCGTCATCGCGAGCATCATCTCTTCCTTGATGTTCGATGCGAATTCCCACGCCGCAAAGCCGGCGTATTCGCGCAGCGCTCGTGATGCCGTCGCGCGCTGGCCCTGTTCGGCGCGAAACGCCTGGAACACGAGCGCCGACACGACCGCCAACGCTGCCAGCAGGATCGCGAGGGTTGGTACGCCGCGACGGGCGCGGCTGGACGAGCGAGAGCGAACGTTAGGCATACGTCTCACGCGAAAGACACGAACGAACGCAGCGGCGTCGCCTTCAAATATGCTCCGCGGCAGTGCCTCCGGCCTGTCAGCAAATTGTCAGGACTATCTAAGCTCGGAACGACTGCCCTGCCCGGCACCGGCGTCTCACTATACGCTCAATTCCAACTGAGGGATTTCACCCTCCAGACTCTCTCGAACCTGCATCGCGATGTCCTCGATCGACGTCGGATCGGCGACGATGTCGTAGTCGCGCACGTCGATCGCGAGGACGGGGCAACGATGAAAGCCAGCGATCCAATCCGCGTAGCGCGTGTGGAGCGTTGTCCAATACTCGGCGCTGGTGTCGCGCTCCTTGGGGCGACCGCGATCGGCAATGCGATCGAGCACCGTCGTGAGAGGCGCGTGGAGATAGACGAGTAGGCGCGGCGGGCGTGCGGCTGGTGCATGAAGCAATTCGCCGTACAGTCGCGCGTAGAGCTCCCACTCTGCCTCCGTCATCAAGCGTTGCTCGTACAATCCGCGCGCGAACACTTCGGCGTCCTCGTACCAGGTTCTATCGAGTACCCAGCCGCCGCCGAGACTTCGGATCCGACGCATTGCCGCAAATCGCGACGCAAGGAAGTGGAGCTGAAGGTGAAGGCCATACATGCGCATCCCCTCCGGCTCACCGTAGAAATGCTCGAGCCACGGATTGTCGCTGTCGACACTTTCCAGCGCCAACTGCAGCCCGAAGCGAGCCGCGAGCGCGCGGGAAAGCGTGGTCTTTCCGGTTCCGACCATGCCGGCAACACCGAGGAGCATGCTAGGCAGGGCGGAAGCGCGCAAGGGCGCGAGACGCGACGGAGTGGGCAAGGAACACGGAGGGCGGCGAACCGGGGAGCGAATACTGCTCCTTCTTGCTCGCCGAAGCAACCTCGCGGGCTCGATCTTCACGCCGAACGAGTCGCTTGCGTCGACTAACCGATTGTCAACTCGTCCGTTTGCGGGTTGTAGGAGCTCGGTATTACGGCGAGCGCCTTTGTCGCCGGTCCGTTGATCACCGCGCCGGTATTGTCATAACGCGAACCGTGACACGGACATTCGATGATGTTCGTCGTCGTCACCGCCGCATCGCAACCCTGGTGCGTGCAGATCAACGAGAGCGCCAGAAAGGAAGGAGCGGCGGGATCGGTCCGCACGACGGCGCGCTCGAGCTGAACCTGGACGAGCATTCCCACGGTCGCGAGCCCAGGAAAGTCGGCGACCTTGATCGTCACGGTGCCCGACGGAACGCCGCCGGCGCCGTGCGTCGGCAGCGGCGGACCGAACACGCCATCTCCGCAACCAGTAGCGAGGGCCGCGGCCGCCGCGGCAACCGCTGACTTCGCGAGGAATGTTCGCCTGTTTAGACAATCCTCACACGACATGATGCACCCTGACTCAGACCTGGATGAGCGCGGCTTTCCAATCGGCGGCGTCCTTGTCCTGCTGATAGAGCTTGTCGAGATCGACGACAACCTTGTCTCCATCGCGGCGGATGGCGAAACGATCCATGCCGCGCGTCGCACGGCCCTCGATGAAGGAGCCATCCGGACGGTACTTCGAGTGGTGCTTCGGGCACTGGAACTGCGCATCGCTCGCCGCCCACTTGAGCGCGGTGTTCTGATGCGGGCAGGCGAGCGAGAACACATACACGGCGTTTTGCCAGCGCACGAGGATGATGGACTCTTCCTTGTCGATCGTGGCGCCGTCGACGCCGGGTATCGGGTACGTGCGTTCATCGGCGCGCGCCGACAGCGCCTTGGTCATGCGAATCGGTAGTGCGCGTGCCTCCGGTGCGACAATGCCTAACGCGGCGAAGATGCCCGCTGCCGCTACCGCTGCATCGCGCAAAAAGGCACGCCGCTCGATGACCTCACCCAATGGACACTCCTCGCACGATCCACCTGTCGATCCCTTCCCCGACTCCTCCACATGCGCATCACGACTTCGCATCGATGCTCCTACACAGTGCGTATCTGAATGATCGGGCGAACACGTTAGGCAACGTTCGCCAGCGCGACGCCCGCGAGAGTGATTGCGTACCACAGCGCGACACTGAAGAGCGCGGAACGTCGCAGCCGCGCCCACGCTGGTGACGCCTCCGCCGCGTCGTCGCGCAGCGAGCGCTCGGCTTTTGTCATCGCATAGCCATTGCCGAGCAAGAAGCAGATCATCGTCAACTTCACCCAGAAGATCCACGAACCGGCGAACGTCTCGACGTCGGACGCGAACAACAACAAGCCGGTGATCAGGGACAGCGCGAGGCCACCAACCACGAGTCGATGCACCCCTGAAAGATCTTCGAGGTGCCGACCGCGCTCGGCGGCGGCAAGACGCAGCGCACGCAGCGTTGCACGATCTGTCGTCACCGCGAGTCCGCCGGCCATCAACAGCGACGCGACGTGACCGAAAGTCACTGCGGTGGCGAGCAACTTCGAATCAGCGTACAGATGCGCCCACGGTTCGAAAAGCCGCGCGAGCGCGGCGCTGGTCGCCGCAGTCGGTTCTGCAAGCATTGCTACTTGTTGTATAGCTTCATGGCCAACGCGCTCACGACAGTCACCGCCATCGATGAGAACGCAACGGTACGGTGCTCGCGCCGCTTGTTGAAATCAGTTTCGGCGTCCTTCGAGAGCTTCACACCGGCGTATGTGAAGCCGGCGTCTGCCGCGAGCATCGTGAGTGCGTGAAAGGTGCGGAGACCTCGGCCTTGCGGCGCCGACCGTGAGTCCCACAGATTCCACAGTCCTGTCACGGTGTTCACCGTGAAAATCCCCGCCAAGGCGGTCGCTCCAGCGCGGTGAGTGGTTTTCGCCCAATCGGGCGCCTCGTTGCCGTGCTTGTAGATGCGCTCACCGGCGAACCACTGCGCACCGAAGATCGGAATGACCGCGTAACTCAGCGACCGGTGCAGCACCAAGCGCCGGTTGTACCAGTCGCTGATCTCGATCGCGCGCGGTCGAACACGCGGCGTGTCCGCCACTACTGGAGGTGGCAGAAGCAGCGTCAACGACGTGTCACGCGTCAGCGTCGTATCCTGACCGATCGTGACGCTTACCACGAACGGCAGCACATTTATGAGCAGCATTAACGATCCTGTGGCTGTCACCAACAGATACGATCCATACGCCGCGACGGCCTGATGTGTGGACAATGCGGTGGTTGGTGCACCAACCCGAGACGAGTATCAGCCGTTCCCAGGCACAGTTGATCCCAAACGCACTTACGGCGCAACCGCAGGAAGGCAAGTTGCGCCTTCCATGCAGTTGCGCCGGTCACTCAGTTGCTCCGTCGCGTGAGTAACGACCTCAGGCCTGTTACGCTGTCGGCCTCAATCGATTCGCGCCGCGAGATGCGTCCTCAACTTGGCGAGCGCTTCTCCGCGAATTTGCGATATCCGCGAAGCGGACAACCCGAGCACGCGAGCAATTTCTTGGAGCGTGAGCTCTTCGTAGAAATAGAGGGCCAGCACCGTGCGCTCCTGCGTGCGTAGTGCTCGAATCGCAATCCCGAGAAGTGCGACGCGCTCTTCCTGTCCCAATCGCTCGTCCGCGCTTGGCGCCCTGTCATCGGCGATGGCGCCGGCCGCGGTCGCTTGCCCCTCATCGCGCAACGCGCGCGGCGCGACGTCGAGCGGTACACTCACCGCCCCATCGATGTCGAGCTCCCACTGGCGAAGGACATCGATGCTGACGTTCAGCTGTGTCGCAACTTCGGAACCCCTCGGCTCGCGACCAAGTCGGTGAACGAGCGCTTCGCGCGCCGCCGAAATAGCGCGTGCCTTGCGCCGTGCACCCCTCGACATGTGGTCGTGTCGTCGCAGCTCGTCGAGCATCGAGCCCCGAATGCGCGGAACCGCGTACGTGCTGAACGTCAGGCCGCGCGTCGGCTCATAACTGGCCGCTGCCTGCATCAGTCCGACCGCGCCAGCGCTAACCAGCTCGTCGAGATCGACTTTGTCGTGCAGGCGTCGAGCCAGCTGACGGGCGACATGGTGGACCAGCCCGACGTGCTGTTTGGTCAGGGAGGTGACACTCTCTGCGCCGGTCGAGGAAGGGGTGCTGGCGACTTGAGAGGCGGGAGACATCGGGGAATTTCCTTGTGAGCGGAGAAGGGAGGGCCCTTCGAACGTCCGCCCATAAGGCAAACCGTGCTCCACCGCTACGCAGCCTTCGCTCGAGAGATATCGAGATTCCTTCTATAGAACTCAAGTTACTGCAGCACTGTGACTTGGGCGCAGTCTCGTCGCCCGATCTCGGGCGGCGCGGCAGGCAGCCGCCTCATGAAAAGACTAGGAAAAATCTTCCGCTAGGAAGATTTTGCCGAGCACAATACTTCCCCTTCGAGATGAGTTGAACGACCGACGGTAGCCTAGCTCTTCGTTACAGCGTTCAGCTTGTTACGGAGCGTTCGCACGCTCAAACCGAGCAGCTCGGCGGCGCGAGTGCGATTCCCTTCCGTAACCTGAAGCGCCCGCGCAATCAGCTGCGACTCTGCCTTCGCAAGGTCGAACGAGCTGAGCACGACGCGGTCGGTGTCGTGTCCGGCGCTGCCGTTTTGCAATTCCGCCGACGCTCCGCGATGTCCAAAGTCTCTGCTGGTGGCAGCCGGCTGGGCGAGACCGAATCGCTGACCCTCGAAGTGCAAGGGGAGCAGCATTGGACCACTCGTCAGAATCACGGCGCGCTCGATGGCGTGCTGAAGCTCTCGCACATTGCCAGGCCAGTCGTGTCGCTGAAGCAGAGCGAGCGCTTCCGGTGAGATCCCCGCGATCTCTTTCTTCGTCTCATTCGCTGAATGCGCAGCAAAGCGGTACGCGAGCAGTGGAACGTCGTCGCCGCGCTCGCGAAGAGCGGGGATCTCGATCGGGATCACGCTGAGCCGGAAGTAAAGATCTCTGCGAAAGCGACCCGCTTCGGCCTCTGCGGCAAGGTCGCGATTTGTGGTCGCGATGATGCGCACGTCGACCTTGATGGGCGAAGTTCCGCCGAGACGCTCGAACTCTTGCTCCTGGAGAACGCGCAGCAGCTTCGCCTGCAAGTCGAGCCTCATCTCCGAGATCTCGTCTAACAGCAGAGTCCCGCCATGGGCTCGCTCGAACGCACCTGCCACACGCCTGATCGCTCCAGTGAACGCTCCTCGCTCGTGGCCGAACAGGGCACTCTCGATCAAGCCTTCTGGCAGCGCCGCGCAATTGAGCTTGATGAATGGACCGTCGGCGCGCTCACTCTGATCGTGAATCGCGCGCGCCACGAGCTCCTTGCCTGTGCCGGACTCGCCTTGCAGCAACACCGTCGCGCGTGTCGGGGCGGCAGTCGCGACCGTTTGCAGCAGCCGTCGCATGACCGGGCTTTCACCGATTATCTGGCGCTCGTTGCGAAGCGCCATCACCTCCTGACGCAAAACACCGTTCTCCTTCCGAAGCCGCGCAACTTGCAGTGCCTTCGTTACCGCGTGCTCGAGTTGCTCGGGTCGTACGGGCTTGGTGATGTAGTCGGCGGCGCCTGCCTTAATCGCCTGAACGGCATGCTCGATCGACGCGTAGCCGGTGACCATGATCAAAGGCACGTCGTACGCTTCTTCACGCAACTGGGTGAGGAACTCCAATCCCGTCATCCCCGGCATCTTGAAGTCGGAGATGATCAGCTCGACGTCGCCCTGCGTCAGTACCTGAAGCGCTTGGGGCACATTGCGTGCGCCGATCGCGCGGTGCCCAGATCGCAGCAGCGTGTCCTCGAGCAGCAGACCGATAGTCGGGTCATCATCGACGTACAGGATCGTCGCCATCATCATCCTGGTGCGACTAGTCTTGGCACTGATGTCGGGAGTGTCCCGGTCGATACTGGGATACCTGAGAGCAACGTCGCTATTCACCACCGCTATGGTGAAAGGACGAGGTAGCTGCGCGTCGCTCTAACGAATCGACGACGGCTCCCGATACTGTAGCTATGAGGTTGCAATGACGATAGGCTTTTCGCCCTTTCTCACGGCGGACGTAGACGAGACACTCGGCCATGTGCCGCGCTCCTCTGCTGTCGGCGGACCTGAGAGTGGCGACGTTCTTTCTGTTCGGCTGGAGCTGATTCGGCGGCGAGTACTCGAGGGCTATTACTCGTCCAACGACATGGCGACCGAGGTCGCGCGACGACTGATCCGCCGGGAGTCGTTCCAAGACTGCTGAGCGGCTGGACCATGTGAGGCGTGCCGGCGGCGCTACTTTAACGCCATGCCGCAATCCGTGAGTCGACAAACGGAAGACGCTTCTCGACGCATCATCATCAGCGGAGCGTCAGGATTTCTCGGCTCCGCACTGAGCGCCCGAATTCATCGGGAGCACATAACGATTCAGCGACTGCGTCGCGGCGTTCGCGTTGCCGCTCCGGACATCGCCTGGCGTCCCGCCGAAGGGGAGGTGGACGGCGCGTCACTGGATGGCGCTCATGCCATCGTGAATCTCGCTGGCGCGCCGCTGGCCCGCCGGTGGACCGCACGACGAAAGCGGGAAATTCTCGAGAGTCGGGTGGACAGCACCGCTCTCCTGGCGCGAGCGATGGCGCGAGTGGCGCACCCGCCGAGCGTGTTCATCAGCGGATCGGCGATCGGAATCTACGGCGATCGAGGAGACGAAGAGCTGGATGAGGCTAGTGCTCAGGGCAGCGGTTTTCTCGCTCAAACCGCGGCGGCGTGGGAGAATGCGACCGCGCCAGCTCGCGACGCGGGGATCCGTGTCGTCCTCCTTCGGACGGGAATCGTTCTGAGTCCGCGTGGGGGCGCACTGGCCAAGCTGCTCCTTCCGTTCAAACTCGGTCTTGGCGGGCGAGTCGGGTCGGGCGCGCACTGGATGAGCTGGATCGCGCTCGAGGACTGGGTGAGCGCCGTGACCTACGCGGTGGACACCGACGTCAGCGGACCGCTGAATCTCGTCGCGCCGAATCCAGTGCCTAACGCTGAATTCGCGGCGACCCTCGGCCGGGTTCTCGGACGGCCGGCGCTCCTTCCGATTCCGGCGAGCGCGATCGACGTCCTGTTCGGTGAGATGGGACGGGCGACGTTACTCGCAAGCCAGCGCGTCCATCCCAGACGACTGATCGAATCGGGATTCGGTTTTTCGTTTCCTACGCTGGAGCAAGCGCTGCGCAGTGAGCTGGGGAATGCGGGCCCAGATGAACGGGCCTACAGGATCGAGCCCGCATCCCCGGAGTAGCGTCGCGGCTATTCGATCAACGCGCTCAAGCGGTCCGAGTACACACGGCTCGCCGTGAGGCGCGTTCCGTCTCGCATGATGACGATATACTCACCATGGAACCACGGCTCGAGCTCTTTCACGCGATCGATGTTCACGATCGCCGACCGATGGATGCGCACGAAGGTGTTCGGATCGAGACGCGTTTCCATGTTCTTCATGCTCTCGCGCAGGAGATGCGACTCGCTGCGCGCGTGCAGGCGGACGTAGTTCCCCGCCGCTTCGACCCAATCGATCTCTTCCGTGCGAAGGAAGAACACACGTCCACCGGACTTGACGATGAGCCGGTCCGAGTGACGCTGACCGCGGCGCTCGGTGCGCAAATCCTCAAGGAGCGCGAGGAGGCGGGCGTCGACCGTCTCGCGCGACTGACGCACGTGGCGTCGCGCGCGAGACAACGTTTTCTCGAATCGCGCTTCGTCGAACGGCTTGAGCAGGAAGTCGAGCGCGTGGATTTCGAACGCCTTCAACGCGTGGTCGTCGTGCGCGGTAACGAACACGATCGCCGGCGGCTTCGTCCCATTGCCCTCGGGCGTTTCTGTCGCGCTGCGATCGAGCGCCTCGACGACGTCGAAGCCGTTCACATCCGGCATCTGAACGTCGAGGAAAACGAGATCGGGATTCTTGTCGTCGATGGCGCGAAGCGCCTCGTTCCCGTCAGCGCATTCGGCAACGACTTCGATGTCGTTGTGCTCGGAAAGCAGAGTGCGCATGCGCTCGCGCGCGAGCTCTTCGTCGTCGACGATCGCGACGCGGATTTTGTTGGGATCGGTAATCAATCGGCCGCCGTCCGTTCGAGTGGGTGAAATGGAATCGCCAGCGACACGCGAGCACCGCCGCCCGCGTTCGCCATAATCTCGAGGGAGAATCGTTCGCCGTACAAATGCCGCAGGCGTGCGCGGGTGTTGCTGATGCCCACGCCCTCTCGCGGGCCAGTCTGCGGCAGACCCCGCCCGTTGTCGACGACCTCGCAGCGGAGCATCTCGCCGTCCGACCCGACGGTCACCTGCACGTGGCCGCCACGCATGCCGTCGCCAAATCCGTGACGGAGCGCATTCTCCACCAGTGGTTGCAGAACGAGTGTTGGCACTCGCGCGTCGAGCACATCGGGATCGATGTCGAGCGAAACCGTTAGGCGGTCTCCGAATCGCAGACTCATGATCTCGAGATAGCGCTGCAGGAAGTCGATCTCTTCTCGGAGCTCCACTTCCTGCACGCCGACGCTTCGGAGCGACATGCGGAGAAGGTCACTCAACGCGGCGATCATCGAGTCGGCGCGCTTCACATCCCGGTGCATGAGCGCCGAGATCGTGTGCAGCGTGTTGAACAGGAAGTGCGGCTGCAGCTGCATGCGCAGGACCTGAAGTTGTGCTTGCGCCAAGCGCGCCTCGAGTTGAGAGGCTCGAAGGGCGCGATCCTGCGATACGCGGTAGTACACCAACGCGTGGAAGACCGCGAGCAGCGTGCAGTATACGATCGAGTCGAGCGTGAACCACGAAGCCAGATATCCGGTGAAGAGGCGCGCGAGCGGAATCGCGCTCGTGCCCTCCGAGAGCAGGAGCGACGCCGCCGTGAAGAGGGCGACGTGCACCATGACGAACGAGACCACCGCCACGAGTTGCGCGATCCAGTTGCGTAGCGTGGTTCGCCGATCGTTCTCGTGATGGGTTCCCCAAACTGGAAATCGCCGCCCCATCCACATGACAAGTGGGGTCAGCAGTGCCCAGAGATACGTGAAAACCAGCTCGGCGGGGACAAGCTGTCCCAGCGATACCTCTTGACCGAGGAGTCGCCGGTAGAAGTAGCGCTCGAGCGAGTACAGCACCGCGACGACGGTCGCGATTGCAAAGATGATGATCGCGAAACTCGCGCGACGCTCGCGGCTCACGGGCGGTTCGCCGGCACGGTTAAGACCGAAGATCGAGTACTCGCCCGTCTTCGCGAGGCCGTCCGCGAGTGAAGCGGTCGGCATGCTTGCCTGCCGTGTCGTAGTCGGCCGCAGCTCGACTCCGTTTCGAGATCGTCGGCCAGCCGCACCTGTTAGAGACATCGGGCTCCTGCAGGTCGAATAGATCAGCGTGCGATACGCGATTGATCGAACTAATCGATCAATACCGTGACGACGCGTCCCAGGTTTCGCACATCTGCGGCTGTATCATGCCGCGCTGACACCAATTTGACATTGCAATCTGGCTCAGCGTTGCACGTATGCTGTCTGACTTTTGTAAGCAACTGCCGACAGTGTCCGGATTCGAACATCGCTTTCCCAGTCACGGACACTCGTACGGCGGTTTCTTGCGCTCATTGTGCGGCCGCATGCGGCATATGCACGTGACGAATTCGTTATGCGCACAGAGCACGTCGCCCCACGACTGAGTCACGACTCCATCGTGGGGCGCTTCATCACAAGGCCTGTCTTACACGAATGCTGGCGGGCGCTTGAGATGGAAGTCGGTTGCGCCCTGGAAAGCGTGCGCGACCGCGAGATTTTTTTCATCTTGGTAGATCGGACCCATGATGTAAATCGTCGTCGGCAGCGGAATAGTGGAGACGGGCGCGGGCGGTGGCGGGGGCGGCGCGGCACGCCCAGAGTCCGGGCGCCCCGGCGTTGGGTCGGCTGCGCGGCCGCCAGGACCTCCGCCCCGTCCGAAGTTTTGCGGAATCGCGAAACCAGTCGGCACGACGATCGACGGCGTGCCGGTGATATTGGTGACCGACGTGTTCTCACGTGGTGTCAGAATCACGTCGTGTTCCTTGAAGAGGTCCCACCACTGCTTGCACAGCTTCGTGCGCAGGCGCTGCGCATTCACGTAGTCCGCCGCCGGTAGCAACTGCGCGGCGCGGAAGGTATTCGGCCAGGTGCTATAGG
>DATEHJ010000360.1:0-2169 GCA_035279645.1 Gemmatimonadaceae bacterium | reverse complement strand
CACCACGCCGCCGCCGGGTCCGCCCGCGGGAGCATTCCCGTTAGGCTGCTTTACTCCGCACGCAGTCTCGGCGACATCATCTACCGCGAGGAGTTGGCGGCGCTGGCCGCGATGCCGGGAGTACAGGTCTCGTTTGCTTTGACGCGCGACGTGCCGCGGGACTGGACGGGGTATCGCCGCCGAATCGATCGCGCGATGCTGGAAGAGGTGGGCTGGCCGGCGACAGAGATGCCGCACGCTTTCATCTGTGGACCGACTCCGCTCGTTGAATCGGTGGCGACAGAGCTCGTGCAGCTCGGCCACGATCCGTCGCGGGTCCGCACGGAACGATTCGGGCCCACAGGATAGAACGCATAACGAGTTGCGGGAGGGGCATATGCAATCAGAAGACATGCGGTTGGATGGGAATGCGGCAGCCGGAGCGCTGCGTGAGATCTTCGCGCTCGATGTGACGGCGGCGCTCGCACGGTGCGCCTGCTGCGGCGCCGTCGCGCCGATGGGAGCGCTGCTCGAGTATGGACAGGGCATGGGCGTCATTCTGCGCTGTCCATCGTGCGAGACCGCGGTCCTGCGCATCGCGCGGACGCCCGGATGGATCCGCCTCGATGTTTCCGGAATCGCCTTTCTGACGGTCCCCGACACTGTCGCCTCTACCGTTGCGGCGACCTGATCGGCAGAGCGCGCGTCTGCGTCGCCTTCTTGACAGAGACGCGTACATATCAAGGATGAAGAGCATAGTCGCGTTTCACCCTTGCTGAGTCAGGAGATCAGGAATGACGACCGAGACAGCGGTTGCGCCTCGCGCGCATAACGAGTCACGCGCCGAGCACGAGCCCACGGTGCAGGACGGCTTCCGCACCAAGAACAGCCTTCCCGGTGACACACGCCGACAGGTGTGCGCGCTCCTCAATCAACGGCTGGCGGACTGCGTCGACCTCGAGACGCAGTGCAAGCAGGCACACTGGAACGTGAAGGGTCCGTCGTTCATCGCGCTGCACGAGCTCTTCGACAAAGTGCACGAAGCAGTCGACGAATACGCCGATCTCATCGCCGAACGCATCGTGCAACTCGGCGGCGTCGCCGAGGGAACCGCGCGCGTCGCCGCCGACCGGTCGGCGCTGCTCGACTATCCCCTCAGTATCGCCGCCGGCAATCTCCACGTCGCCGCGCTCTCGGATGCACTCGCCGAATTTGGCCGCACGACGCGCATGGGCATCGACGAGATGGACGACCTGCACGACAAAGACAGCGCCGATGTCCTCACCGAAGTCTCACGCGGCATCGACAAGTGGCTTTGGTTCGTCGAAGCCCACCAGCAGGGGGCGCCTGTCGAGAGCGACGGATCCGGCGAATGAGGGCGAGATGACCCAGGCCATCGATACGCCGCTCGCGCCAGCCGAGCGAGCCGATCTCGTTTTTCCGCGCCTAACGGCGGCGCAAATGGCGCGCGTCGAGGCGCACGGTCGAAAACGGAGCGTCGCGAGCGGCGAGGTGTTGTTCGAGCCCGGCCGAGGGGTGGCCCGATTCTATGTCGTGACATCGGGCGCCTTGGAAATTCTGATGAAGTCCGCGTCGATGGATCAGCTGATCGCCGTGTTGGAACCGGGGATGTTCACCGGTGAAGTGAACATGTTGTCGGGACGCCCTGGATTCGCGATCATTCGCGCGCGCGAAGCGAGCGAGGTCATCGACGTCGATCGCGCCGACCTGCTCGGCTTCATTCAGGGCGACGCCGAGCTGAGCTCGATTCTCATGCGCGCCTTTCTGCTCCGTCGCGCGGAAATCGTCGCCAAAGGATTTGGTGCCGTCGTCTTGGTGGGCTCGACATTTTGCACCGAGACGCTCCGCATCAAGGAATTCCTGACTCGCAATGGGTTTCCGTACTCGTACCTCGACGTCGAGCGTGATGAGGGTGTGCGCGCGCTCATCGATCGCTTCCACGTCGCCCCATCGGATTTTCCGGTGCTGATCTGTCGGAGCGAGGTCTTGTTGCGAAATCCCAGCAATCGCGACATCGCCGACTGTCTAGGCTTCAATGAATCCATCGATCGCGTGCACCTTCGCGACGTGGTCGTGATTGGCGCGGGGCCATCGGGTCTCGCGGCGGCGGTGTACGCGGCGTCCGAGGGGCTCGACGTACTTGTTGTCGAATCGAGCGCGCCGGGCGGT
>DATEHJ010000359.1:0-2089 GCA_035279645.1 Gemmatimonadaceae bacterium | reverse complement strand
GTCGGAACCCACGACACGTGCACGAGGCGCGGGCGATCGCGGCGCAACATCTCGCGCACGGCGCCGGCATCGATGCCACCTTCGGGCAAGTCGGGTGCGTGTACGATCTCGACGCCGAGCCGTTTTGCGAGCGCGAGAAAGGTGATCTGGTACGAGACGTAGTCGCAGCGGCTGGTGATGATGACGTCCCCGCGCTTCAGATCGAAGGCGCTCATTGATTGCACGAAGCCCGCGGTGGCGTTGGCGACGATCGCCATGTTGCGCGCCGGCGCGGCGACGAGCGCGCCGATCTCGTCGTAGACGGCGTCGATCGCGCTCTGACGTGCCGCCTCGGCTTCGTAGCCGCCGATCTCACTCTCGAGACGGATGTGATCGATGATCGCGTCGACTACGGGCTCGGGCATGAGCCCCGCACCAGCGTTGTTGAGGTGATTGCGGTGGGCGCAGCCCGGGGTATCGGCGCGCCAGCGCGCGAGCGTAGCGTTGAGCTCGAGCGGCGCGGCTGATCGTGTGTCGGAAAGCGTCGGCATGTCGTGGCTAGCTTTTCGTGTGCGTCTCACGGCGCGAAGCTAGGGGCGATGCGAGAGGTGCGCTAGCTCGTCGAGTTGCGCCTGCAATAGCGTGTCGTCGCCCTCGGCGAGCTTCATCAGCGCCGACTCGAAATCGATGCGATCGATGCGACCGGTGCGATGCACGATGAGCGCGACCGCTGACAGAGCGCATTTGGAATCGGGTCCCCATTCTTGATAGACGCGCCATTCGAGCGGCCAGGCGCTCGGCCGCTTGGATCTGTTCAGACATGTATCAAGGACGAGTGTGCGCTCCGTCGCCGTCGGCAGCCACCGTTCGTTCAACACCCTGCACCAAAGGTCGCCCTCGAAATGCACGACGACGCGTGGACGCGGGCCCCACGCGAGCCTTACCTCGCGCTGCAGGGAATAGCGGCGCCAGGCGGTGAACAAGCCAGTCAGGGTACCGGACGCGAGCCCCATCGTTCGCCGATTCCCGCCAGCAACGCCGCGTAGAGCTCGATCCCGTCCCACAGATTCTGGATTCGCAAGTTCTCATTTGCCGCGTGCTGGTTGTCGTCGTAGTTGGCGATCGGCAGCGAGACCATCGGGACGCGCAGCACCTGCTCGAAGAGATACGCCGGCCCGCTGCCGCCCGACGTCGGCAGCGCGAGCAGTGGCGCGGGTGCGCCGTCGTTGAGCGTCGCGAGCACGGCGCGGCCGAATGACCCATCCAGCGGCGCGCGTGACGGCGGGTACCCACTCCCCCACTCGACTCGCGCCACCTTCGCATGGGCGAGACGAATCGGGAGCGTCGCGCTGTCGTGCGTGACGAAGTACCCTTGCCGCCGAATGTGCTCCTCGACGAGCCGTTGGACGCGGTCGGGAGTCTGGTTCGGCACCAGCCGCAGGTCGAACGACGCATACGCCTCCGTCGAGATCGTGTTCGAGCCCGTCTCCCTCACGCCGCCGACGCGGATCCCGCGCACGTTGAGCGCGGGGAGCATCGTGCGCTCGGCGAGGTTGGCGTCGTTCGCTTCCGTCCGCGCGAGTCCAAGCGACGTGCGCAGCGTCTTATCGTAAGGCGGCAGCGAGGCGATCGCCTTGCGCTCGGCGACGGACATCGGGCGGACGTCGTCGTAGTAGCCGGCAATTTTTATGTGGCCGTCGTCGTCGCGCATGCTCGCGATGAGACTCGCGATCAGCGCGCCGGGATTGGGGGCCCAGTTGCCGTAGTGTCCGCTGTGCAGAGCCCGCGTCGGACCGTAGATGGTCAACTCCATGTCGGTAACGCCGCGCTGGCCGAACACCAGCTCCTGACGCCCGCTCGGATGGATGGGCCCGTCGCAAAACAGCCACGCGTCGCCGGTCAGCGTCGACGCATACGTCTCGAGAATGCGCTTGAGATGACCCGAGCCGGCCTCCTCCTCTCCCTCGAAGAAGACTTTGAGGTTAACAGATTGCTCAACATGCTGATCGCGCATCGCGTCGATCGCGGCGAGCATCGCGATGATCGACGCCTTGTCGTCGCCCGCGGACCGCGCGTAGATGCGCGCCTCCGGATCGACGCGCGCGCGCGA